>JAXHVO010000035.1 GCA_034189135.1 Thermodesulfobacteriota bacterium
TAATCAGCTTTTTATCATGCAGTTCAATATTGGAAAGAAGACGAATTTCTTCAAGGAGTTTATGGTTGAGCCTCTGGGCTTCATCAATTATCAAAAGAACGTTTTTATTTTCTGCATGTGCGTTGTGCAGAAAATCTTTTAGATGAACAAGAAAATCTCCCTTGCTCTCAAACTTTTTATTAAGGTTGCGGGACGCCCATCAAATTATAAGATTCTATTCATCCAAAAACCTTCCTGAATCGCATTCGCGATTGAGTTACGAATGATGAGTTTTAAATTTAAGTTAAAAAATCGTATTTTTTCCTTTCATTCGTAACCCATCAAAAAATTCTCACATAATCATCAAACACAAAAACCTTATTGCGTTAACGGTCGGTCGCTTCAACAAGTTTTTAAGTAGAAACAAGTAAATTTTTTCGCTGCGTAGGATATCATATTATTTAAAAATTGTCCAGAATTCTAAATATTTGACAGATTTACTGGATGGACCCAATTTATTTGATGTATGGAATGCAACCTGCCTGGCTGAATAGTTGTAATTTTTGCACCGGTTATTTTTTGCGGAAGTTTCTGATGATAAGATTCTGCGCTTTGGACGAAATGGGGGTCCAGGCTTCGCCTTCGGCTACGCCCGGCAAGCAACTGGTTTCACAAAACAGGCGGCCATTGTCGCCGATATTTCTATACCTTACAGGACCGCCTGACTGATCTCCATATTTTGTTATACCATAGCTTCATGCGTTTTGGTTGTCTGCATATCCTGCACCGGTAAGATGCGACGTTCAATATCAGACCAAATATTGCGCTTAACGACTCTTAAATCATGTTCAGACTGGAGATTCAGCCAAAATTGTGCCTCAATTTTAAAGTAACACTGCAATCTTAAAGCGGTATCTGCTGTAATAGCACGTTTGCCATTGACGATTCCACTTATCCTGTTGGGAGGAACAGCAAGATCTCGTGCAAGTCTATTTATGCTAATACCCATTGGTTCCATAAAATCTTCCCGCAGAATTTCGCCCGGGGTAATAGGATCGAGTAATTCTTTTGTATTCATCTTTACACCTCAATGATAATCTAAAATTTTAACGTTATAAGCATTATTGTCTTGCCACTCGAAACAAACACGCCATTTTTTGTTAATGCTGATAGCATATTGCCCTTTTCTGTCTCCTCCCAAGGCATGGAATTTGTTTCCTGGATTTAGCTTTAAGGCATCCAGACTTGGAGCAGCATGTAAAACCATTAACCGTTTTCTTGCCTGCCGTTCAAAAGATTGGAAACGTCTCACTCGTTGGTCATTGAATAATTTCTCTGTATCTCGGCAGGAAAACGACTTAATCATTAACAGATGGTATTACGTGACGGGTATTATGTCAAGCGGATTATTTCCATGGGGGTTTAATACTTTAGAGCTATTGCACAAAAAGGCAGCCAGGATATTTCGAAATAGCGCAAAATTTTGATAGCTGTTTTGCCGCACAGTGCTTTTTTGATAAATTTTTAACATATCGATATCATAGATAAACAGGTATGGTTGATAAGATTGGTGTCTTATCTCTATCCTACCAGACTGTTACCCAAATTGTGAAGAAACAAACATAGGCGGATTTACAATACGCTCCAGCAAGTGAAATACAAAGGCAGTCTTTGAATTTTTCAATAGCCGGTTGCAGATACCGGCTTTAAAATATTTTACCGGGGTTCAGGATATTGGTGGGATCGAACAGCTTTTTTATTTTTTTCATCCATTCAAGGCTGTGGCCATGTTCATCAGCCATATACTTCTTTTTCCCAATGCCCACGCCATGTTCTCCGGTGGCGGTACCGCCAAGTGATAAAGCTGCTGCAACCATTTCATGGCTGATATTGTCTATCAAATCCCAATCTTTTTGGTTTTGCTTTTTCCCTGCAAGGCAAAGATGGATATTCCCGTCCCCGGCATGGCTAAACGCATAACCGGTCAATCCTGCCGCATCTGTCATTTCACGCGCTTTAGAAATCATGTTGGCATATCCTGTTATGGGGACAGCCACGTCCAGTATTTGTACATTGCAGTCCGGATGATTTTGAAAGATCATTTCCGCCAATTCATGTCGTGCTTCAAACAGGCGATCCCTTTCATCTCTGCCCAAACCGGAACGAAATTCGCTACAACCTGAATCATGACAAATCTCTTGAGCCATTTTAAGCGTTTCTGAAAGATAGGTCACCGAAGGACCGTGAAACTCGATAAAAAGAGTCGGGGCTTCAGTCAGCCCAAGTCCCTTTTTATTATTGATCAATTCAATACACTCCGTACTTAAAAGTTCCAATGCCGCCGGATCGAGCCCGTATCTTCTGATCTGATACACCGCTTTTCCTGCATCAGTAATGTTTGGAAAGCTCACAATGGCTGCAGAAAATTCCTGGGGAAGACCGGTCAGTTTCACGGTGGCCTCAACCACAATCCCCAGAGTCCCTTCCGAACCCACAAACAGGTGAATCAAATCATATCCTGAAGATGTTTTTGACGCCCGGGTGCCGGTTTCAATATAGCTGCCGTCGGCAAGCACAATGGAAAGTCGTATCACATAATCCTTGGCAGATCCGTAGTGAACCGTCCTTGTTCCGCTGGAATTATTGG
This sequence comes from Thermodesulfobacteriota bacterium, assembly GCA_034189135.1. Classification (NCBI taxonomy): domain Bacteria; kingdom Pseudomonadati; phylum Thermodesulfobacteriota; species Thermodesulfobacteriota bacterium. The sequence continues at coordinate 2,627 of JAXHVO010000035.1, forward strand.
CGATGATACCCCCAATGGTTGCCCGCGCGCCAGGATCAGGAGGGAAAAACAGCCCTGAATATTTCAATTTTTCATTCAGATCCTGATAAATAACCCCCGGCTCCACATCTGCCTGGAAATCCTTTGCTCTGATATCGATAATCCTGTTCATTTGAGAAAAATCGAGAACGATCCCGCCGCTCACAGGAATCGGGTTTCCTTCCAGACTTGAACCCGATCCCCATCCGGTGATGGGTAGGCGGTTTTTATGGGCATATTTTAAAATTTCCGCTACCTCAAACCTGTCAACAGGCCATATGACCGCTTCAGGCATGGATGGCGGATGATGAGACTGGTCCTTTGAATGGAGATTCAGATTGGATTCCCCGGTGGAAAAACGATCTTTTGCCACGATCTTTTGGAGATCTTTCTTATGCGTTGAAGTTAAACGATTATAATTCATTTATCACACCAGTTAAAGTAAAGGGTTTAGATCAGGAAAGGCGATCCGCCTGAGATGGATGAACCGCCGACAACCAAATATTTAGCGCTTTGGTTTTGGAAAAGATCCAACAGGGCTTTGGGGTTGCATTCAAAACCGCCACATAACATACTAATATAACAACCGCTTTAAAGCAATGACAAATAATTCAGGATTATCTCCAAAAGAGTTGGATTGATCCTATAGGGTCAAGTGAAATACATCTCCTAGGAGAATCGAAAAAGAACTTCTTCAAAATTCTTTACTTTTCCTCTGTGGAATTCGATCCCTTCATCTTTGAGCATGTTTATCTTTTTCCGTATCGCAGTTCCCGATGTCTTTCCTTGAAATCCCCCAATCCGACCGGATGTGGCAATAACCCGGTGTCAGGGCACCTCGGGCGCATATGGATTTTTTCGCATGGCCTGCCCGACCCCGCGATATGCTCTGGTTTTCAGCGCGTGGGCAATTTCTTTATAGGTCGTTACACGCCCTTTAGGCACCTTCCTTAAAAGATCGTATGCTTTTTCAGCAAAGGTTTTCATTTTTTCCTCCCCTCTTCATCGGTATAATAAGAGCGTCCGCTCCCTCTATACGGCATTTTCGATATTTGTGATATGCGTTGGCGGCTCTCAGGCAGATTCTTTCGCCATTTTCGTTATTAACCCAGCTATCTAAAGCTGCTTTTAATGTATAAGCTTCTGCTACCAGAAAGCCTGTGGTTAAAAATAAAGGGTTTGAAGCTGTCTTTCATATTGGCTCAAAATAAGATTTACTTTTGCAAGCGAATACCATGACGTCAACATTTTTATTTGATTTTTTTAATCTGAATAGATGGGAATGTTCAATCTATGGCCGACCTGATAGGATCGCTGAGCCCGCCGGCTTGTGCCAAAATCGGGAAAAAGGAGTGTCTGGTTATGGACTCAATAAATGGAGACGTAACACAGACATACTTCTGGTGCCCAAGGGTGCTTGCTTTTAGCCAAATCATAGCAAAATCCATCTTGACATAAGATCGTGCATAAGGTAAAATAAATTCACTTGTTTATATGAGAATAGACTTTTGGTTTTAGCACCCGCTACGGATTGGGTTTCAAGCGGTTATCGGGTGCAATTTTAATTTTTCCTGCTTCGATATCAAAAAGGGAATTGTTATCATTTTGAAGGAGAAGAAGATGATACGCCATCGATCTTTTTTCTTGATCCTCATCATGTCACTTCTGATATCGGTCCTGCAGATGGCCTCCAACACTTTTGCCAACCCGCTTTCCGAAGCTCTCATTAAAGCGACAGAGTTAGGTGATCTGGCCAAGGTAAGAGAACTCCTCGGCCGCGGCGCAAATGTTAATTTTTCTGATAGGTCTGGTTGGACCGCTTTAATCAAAGCCGCACATAACGGCCACACCGACATCGCTCAAGAGTTGATTGCTAAAGGTGCCGATGTAAATATAAAGGAAAAAGCAGGGTGGTCTGCGCTGATGCAGGCAGCACAGTTTGGACATGTGAAAATCACCCAAATGCTGTTGGCAAAAAAGGCCAGAGTCAACGAACAAAGCATCCACGGCTCCACTGCCCTGATGTTTGCGTCTAACAACGGACATGCCGATGTTGTCACCGACCTGTTGAAATATGACGCTCTGGTAAATACCAAAGACCGCTCAGGCACCACGGCATTAATGTTTGCCGCCCTCGATGGTTATGATACGGTGGTTAGAAAACTGATCGAGCATTCGGCAGACCTAAATATCCAAAACGACTCCGGAGAAACCGCCTTGATTTATGCGGTCAAATTCGGCCATGAATATGTCGCACGCATACTGATTGATCATTGCGCCAATCTAAAAATAAAGGACGCTGACGGTCTCACTGCTTTGGACTATGCCAAACAGAACAACAATTCCCGAATCACTCAACTGATAATGAATGCAAAACCATGTAATTAGAGGTGGTTTTGTTATTGGTTAGTTATTGCCCGCGCGTTCTTCTGATACTAACTGTCTCTCCACCAATGCCCCAATTATCGGTTTGAACCTCATCTATCACCACAACGGTTGTTTGAGGATTTTTCCCCAGAACATTTCGCAGCAAATCAGTGGTTCCTTTTATTAATGCTGCTTTTTTCTGTGGAGTTACCCCCTCATTGGTTATTTTGATGTTAACGTATGGCATCGACGATTTCCCCTTCACCTTTATGCAGAAAAATGATTAATATGCGACTGTACAAGAAGATAGGCTATCCTTCAGGATGTAAGTTTTGCCCCTCTCTCCACCAATAGCTCGCGAAGTATCGACCTGTGGCAGCGCGCTTCATTTTCACAGTAGCAACCCACGGACAGGTTGGTCTCATGCGATAGTGCAGCCAGCAGGTCAAGAATTCTGCTCTTGTCGGGATGGGCCATCTCCTTACGATATTTCCTCACAAATACCGCCCACTCTTTGTCTGATTCAGCAGCTTTCCCCAGCTTCATGAGTTCAGCGCTGGGGGCCACATTGGGGAGCCACACATCGTACCAGTTCTGCGATGCGAATTTGCTCTTGGGTACACCTCTTGGTGGACGTCTCACCGTGCCTAGGCGCAGTCCTTCCCCCTGAGACCTGTTTGTACCGAGACGTACAATTTTAATGGCCATTACATACCTCCTCAAATAGTAGTATCCGCTTACCATTCTCCACAACGTGCATCAGGAGTCCGTTGGACGTGCGGATAGATTGATCATGATCTGCCGCGTTCGCTGAGATAAAAATGCCAAAGGATTCTTGCCGCCACCGCCCGCCATGGCCTCCAATGGGCTGCGATGCTGTCTACCTCTTTATAGCTTGGAATGGAATCCAATCTTCTCAATTCCTGGATGGCTTTTGCCAAAGCAAGATCACCCGAAGGCCACGCATCCGATCTGCGCAGTGAAAATAGCAGATAGGTATCGGCTGTCCATGGTCCAATTCCTCTTAATTTCATTAATCTTTTTCGAGCCTGATTGTTGTCCATAGATTCAAGATCTTCCAAACCGAAATCTCCAACCCTAATTTTATGGGCCAGATCTCGGACATATGACGCTTTCTGGCGACTAAAGCCTATTTCCCTTAATGTGTTGTCATCCAGGGATAGGAACGTTTCAGGAATGATTGAACCGGTTACATTTTCCAACTTGACGAATGCTGCCTGTGCGGATTCCAAAGAAACTTGCTGGGACAGAATGGCAATTACCATACCGGGAAATCCAGGCGCATGAACCCAGAATGGAGGGTGACCCCACTTGGAAACAGCTTCGCCAAGATCTGACTCACGCATGGTTAACTCAGATATACCCCGATTGTATGTTTTATCAGTCAGTGTCGGAGGACTGGATGATTTGCTCATTTGAATACCAATTTTTCCGTCCGATTGAACCGTGCGGCATGGCTTTTCTGCGTCCGCACCGGTGATTTTAGCGTCATTTCACTATACAGCTTTCAAAATATAAAACGAATATCCGTAATATTTATCATACGTTTTAAAGAGCTTCATTTCTTCTTCAGTTTCATTAATAACGGATTGCATGCTTCTGTCCTTCGAGCACTTTAACGATTTCATATTTTCTTGAAGTGGTCCATAGTAATTATCCCACCAAGCCTTTGACGGCAAACGGTGAATTCCCAAAATCTCGAAACCTGATAAATTTGCATAACCTGAGTTTTCTGCTTCTGTACCGATGGTGGGGTAGGCATTTTGCATATAAGCTTGTACGGGTTCCGGCACTTCACTGGTGAAATAGTTCATTTCAGAAATAACAGCAATTCCATTAGCCGCCATCAATGGTCTCCACGCTTTCAGCGCACCTTCAAATGTCAGGTTATAAGCGGCTCCCTCGGACCAAAGAAGATCAATGGTTTCTGGTTCCCAATCAAGACTTCCCATGTCGCATTCGATAATTTCTACCAAATGTTCAAGTCCTCGTTGTTTTGCTCGCTTTAACAGTTCATCAAGAAATTCTGGCGAGAAGTCTACTGCCCGTACCTTTGATTTAAATCTGTCAGCCAAAAATAGTGTCCCTGTACCGGCACCGCAACCGATATCAGCTATACGTGGATTTTTTGGTAACTCTGTAATCAGTGAAAGTATATGTTTGGAAAAATTTGTATCACCCGGACCTTGCCTCTCAAGACCGAGATGTAATTTTATAAGTGCCTGAATATAATTCTTTTTCTCTTCCATTTGGAAAACTCCTGTTTTATAAATTGGGATCATCCCCAAAAGACTTGGAGAAAAGGGCCCCGCCTGTGGACGGATTTACACTGCATTCCAACAAAGGGATCCAGGCTTCGCCTTTGGCTACGCCCGGCAAGCAAGGGCTCCAGGGGTTAAAGTGAAATATGCTATGATTACTTAAGGTTATACCGATCAGTTACCGTCTGACGACTAAAAGCTGTATTTAATTTGGCAAAACAGGCGGTCATTGTCACCGATATTTCTGAACCTTGCCAGATCACCGGACTGGTAGAGTACCACACCGCCTGTGATTTCAATAGAATCGGTCACATCGTATTCAGCGGAAATCCGTTGAAAAGCACCATCCTGACCTGTTCCGTTAAATGTGGATGCCAACAGCGTTAAGCTAAGGGTTTCATTTAGAAAATCCCTGGTCAATCTAAACACCCATTGAAATTCATCCTCCCGGGCCTCGTCCGGTGAAAGTTCCAACACATCGTCGAAATTGTTTATATGTCGGTTGACTGCTTCAATGCTTACCGTGGTATCTTTGAAACCGGAATATTCTATTCCGGCCAACACATCCGTTCTGGAATACTCTTTGTCCGGCGAATTGAAAAATTCGAATCCGTCTAGGTAGGCCGCCTCTGTTTTTACCAGCCAGTTCCCCAATGCGACGTTAAAGGCGGAACCAACCATTTCCAGGCGGGCATGTTTCCACTCGACTTGAAGAGGAAGGCCGGTGGATATCCGTTCCACATGCGGCATGTCGTTATAATAGTCGGCCCAGTAAAAGGATATATCCCATCCACTGAAAATTCCATTGATGGCAGCCGCATATTCGGTGTTTTTGCCACAGGAGTCCGGCTTATCTTCATGCGGTGGCGGACTGGCGGACGGATAAAAGTCGCTGCCGTATTCCGGGTTTTTGTTAAAACGGATCTCATGAACGGCGATGCCTGTCAGGCTCCAGTCAGCAAAATAATAATCTAGCCTGGACATGGCAACCGGTAGCCGCAGATCTTCGATATCGGTTAAGCCCGGTTCCCGCATGTCCAACGGATTGAGCACATCGGTCACCCGAATGTTGTCCGATTTTCCCCACACCACGATCTGACGACCGAGTTTAACATCGAGGCTTTTGGTCAGGTTTCCCTGAAGGTAGGTTTCACCCAGCTCAATTTCTTTTTCATAATGGTCCAGCACTTCATCGGTGAATTCATCTCTGCCTTGAATGGCATAGGCAAAATCATATGTCCCTTTGCCGCTGACGCGCGCCTGCCATGAACTGGAAAACTTGGCATTTAATTCAACATTAAGTCCTGCCCGCAGCCGTGACAGTCCGCGCCAGTCGGTTTCATTTCCCTGTGGCTTATCATGGGCAAAGTTGTAGGAAGCACCGAGTTCGACATCCCCGTTTAAATCGAAAATAGACGGTTTGATTTCATTTGGCGGCATCTCAGGTTTGGCCTCGGGGGAATCATCATCAAACCCGTCCAATAATTCATCGCTGGCTTTGCTGTTTGGGGCATCTTTTGCTTCATCATCAAAACCGTCAATCGCGTCTTGAATGGTATCGGCAGGCACACCCGGGTTTTTATCATCGAAGCCATTGAGGATTTCATCCAGTGTTTCATCCTCTGCAGAAAAAGCAGGCTCCGGCAATAACAGGGCAACCGTCAAGAGGAAAACAAAACATGCAGCAATGATGTGATTTCGCCGCCTCGGGTTTTTCGTATTGACTTTCAAGCCCTACAGCCCTTTTTCCATTCTTCGAACGGAGAACAGATCAAATTCAAGGCCTTGGTTGAATTTTACCTTGCTTAACCTCAGAATGGTTTTGTGCACGGTGTTTCTGCTCTTTTTTTTGGTCACCTGCATCTCGGTTGCCACCCAAATTCCGTCGATCAGATCGAGACGTTTAACATCCATATACTTCTTGTAGCCGCCGTCCCGAACCCAGTGAAGGGCCCGTATCACAAAAAAATTGTCCTGCCGCACAAAAAGAAGTGATTTTTCATACCCGGTTTCTTCAATGACATCCTTTGAACGGGGCACCGACCAGATGACCCATGTTTTTGCTCCTTTTACCTCTTTTTCTTTGGCCTTTTCATAAAAAGTATAATCATAGTCCTCAAGGTTGCGGGAGGTCATATCCGAATAGGTCAGGTCCGAACCCATAAAGCTACCGCTTTTATCGGTGGATGCAATCCGCTTGGTTTTCTTAAGTGCGGGAAGGTACAGCCACTGATCATCATCTCTATCCGGGTCGTCATAATCAAAAGTAAGGAACGCCGTATCTTTAACATCCGCCGGATGTAGAAAGAACATTAAACGAAGAGTATCCTCGTCTTTGTCTTTGCTGAAGGTGTGGATTTTACGTACCCTCTGTTTTCCTTTTTTATCGATCAAGATCATTTCCATCTCGGAAACCTGGTTGTTGCCGTCGTCCCGTGCATCTACCTTTTCCATAATGGCCCGTGCTTTGGGATCATCTGCCAAGGCGCAGGGAACTGTAAAAGATAATGCCAATAAAATGATCAAAACCGATGTTTGGCATCTTTTGATTGCTTTGCTCATGATGGTTCTCCTTTTAAGCCCGATATGATTTAACTTAGATTTTCTTTTTTAAACCCTTTGCTAAATAAATATCAACCCATTTTACCGTGATATCCCTATGTTGATCCTCACAGTTACCTACTATGCTCTTTATGCGTAATCTATGCCTTCAAAACATTACTTGGAAGTTAAAAGCATCCTCTTCCCAAGATTCTGCTTATCCGCTTGACTTGTTGGTAAGATTCAAGAATGACGCAATTTTGCCGCTCATTCAAAATGTCTTTAACCTGACCAAAGGCAAAAAGCCAGGGTTAGCGGTGGTGCTGTGAAATTTTTGTAAATTCATCCTGGCACCCTAAAACACAAAAAGGGAAGGCATGGTATCCCTTTTAGAAAAAATGTCAATTTTCCATATCATCCATAGCACATTGAACATACCGTTTAAATTGTCAAAACAAAGTTTGACATTTTCTTTTTCTCAGACTATATGTCTGAATATAAAACCCCGGCTAAGAAAGCCGGAAGCCTAAAAAATCAGTTTAATTCTGCTTAGATTCAACAGCCACGAAGGCTTTCAAGGTTAGAAAACCTTAAGTTCTCGTGGCTTTTTGTTTTTAAGGAGGAGGAAATGAAGATCATAAAAAAACGATTGTTTTGTAAAACTGCTTTGCTGGTAATGGCGCTTATTCTTTCAGGACCGGCAATTTATTCAGTCCAGGCCCAGGTGGATGAAATCCGTATTGCAGACAGCAAAGGAGACTGGGGCTATCCAAACCCCTATCGGCATTATCCGCGTGGACCGGGTTATGTTCGTATGAGCTGGGTGTTTGATTCTCTTTTATGGAAAGATCAAAAAGGGTATGTCCCTGCTTTGGCAAAATCCTGGAGCTACCACCCGGATTCATTGAGTTTTAGCTTTACGCTCAATAAAGGCGTCAAGTGGCATGATGGTAAACCTTTCGGCCCGGCGGATGTGGTATTTACCGTTAATTACTTTAAAAAGCATCCGTACAAGTGGGTTCCCATGGGCGACGTTTTAGATGCGGAAGCGATTGGGCCAAATAAAGTGATTATCCGGCTGAAAAAACCCTATGCCCCTTTTCTGGCTTATGTTGGCGGCGTTATGCCGATTCTTCCCAAGCACATCTGGCAAAGTGTTGCACAACCAAAAAAATGCAACGATGCAAAATGCTTTATCGGTACCGGGCCATATAAATTTATTGATTTCAACAAAGCCAAAGGAACCTATCTGTATGAGGCGTTTGAAGATTACTACCAGGGCAACCCCAAAGCAAAACGCCTGATATACATAAAAGCAAGCAAACCGCTTATGGCTCTATTATCAGGAAAAGTCGATCTGGCCAATATTAAACCGGACATGGCCGGGACACTCAAGAAAAGGGGAATGGTTATTCTTAAAAATGCAAGGGGCTGGAACAAAAAGCTGATGATCAATCATCACATTCCACCCTTTAATAACAAACGCTTTCGAAAAGCCCTGGCTTTTGCAATTAACCGGCAGGAAATCATAAACAAGGCACACCGAGGCTTCGGCTCTCCGGCTTCTTTTGGACTTCTCTCACCGGACCATGAGTTTTACAACCCCCACACACCGTCATATCCTCCCAATCCGTCCAAAGCACGCCAAATTCTGGAATCACTGGGCTACATGAAAGATGCCCAAGGATTTTATATAAAGGATGGCCGGCCGCTGAAGATTGAAATTTTATCTTCAAACATTAGCGTTGCCGGTGAGTCCGTGACAGACAGGGACGGCGAAGTAATCAAACAACAGCTGCAAAGCGCCGGCATCAGGGTTGACCTGGTCCATTTGGAGCAGGCAACCGCGGACGCAAAGATTATTAAGTGGAATTTTAACCTTGCCATTTCCGGACACGGTGGATTGCTGGGGGATGCAAGGATCCTCAACCGTATGATACACCCCAAGGTCACCGGTTCGGTTAACTCCGCACGCTTCGGAAAAAATAAAGAACTTCTCAAACTGCTCAAGGATCAGCTGGCTGAGATGGATGTTGAAAAACGTAAGGCCCTTGTATTCAGGATACAGGAAATATATGCGGATGAGTTGCCGGCTATATCACTTTATTATCCGGCATCTATGGCCGCTTATAATCCAAAACAGGGAATTACTTGGTACTACACCAAAGGGGGTATCGGCCTAGGTATTCCTATTTCTCAAAACAAGATGTCGCTTTTAAACAAAAACCAGCTATAAGATGAACACCCATTCAACTCATTTTACAACCAGGAAGCTCGGTTTGACGGTTACCTTTGCCCTGGCCGCCCTGGTTATGATCTATCTGAGCTACGCTTTGCCGCGTTTTTTACCTGGCGATTTCGTTACAGCCATGTATGCCAGCTCGCCGGTAACACTTACCGTCGCACAGGAAGCTGAGCTCAAATCCTTTTACACCCAGGACCCCGGCTTTGGCCACTACCTGCTTAAGCTGATTAAACTCGACTGGGGATATTCCTATTCTTTTTTAACCCCTGTATCCGCTCTCTTTTTTGAGGCCCTTCCCTGGACCCTGCTGTTGCTTGGATCGGCTCATATCCTTTCCGTCTGTATCGGATTTATCACAGGAGTGGAAGCCTCCTGGAAGCAGGGAAGTAAACTGGAAAAGGGATTTGTCGGCGGTATGACTCTTTTGGAAGGCATCCCGGAAATCAGTACCGGAGTTATCTTTATGTTTATCTTTGCCTTGAATCTGCAGTGGTTTCCGGTTGGGGGAGCAGAGACGGCCTATGCAACGATTTCTTTATGGGAACGGATCACAGACATCGGTCACCATCTGGCTCTGCCCCTGGCCACGCTGGTTCTCGCTTATACGCCGGGCAACTTCTTGCTGACCCGCAACAGCATGATGCTGGTTATCAAATCGCCTTTTATAACAACGGCCCGTGCCAAAGGGTTGGCCAACCGAAGGATAAAATATGCCCATGCAGCCAGAAACGCTTTGCTGCCCCTTTTCACCCGGTTCGGATTGCGGCTGGCTTTTATGATTACCGGTGCCCTGGTGGTAGAACGAATTTATTCCTATCCCGGTTTGGGTACACTGCTTTTCAATGCAATTCAGGCAAGGGATCTTCCGGTTATTCAGGCCATCGTTCTGATTTCTTCATTAATGGTTTTAACCATTATTCTGCTTCTGGAGCTTGTTTATAAATACATTGATCCGAGGATTAAGTATGACCGTTAATCAGTACTTAAATATATACAAAGACGCATGGTTCATTACCGGATTTGGCCTTTCAATCCTATTTGCGGCTACCGTTCTGTTGGGGCCGTCTCTCGTTCCTTATGATCCCTGGGATATGTCTTTCTCTCCCATCTCACCCCCTTCAACGGAGCATTGGCTGGGTATTAACGATGGTGGACAGGACATTTTTTCAGAGCTTATCTTTGCTATTCGCAACACGGTCACTTTTGGACTGCTAAGCGGCCTGGTTACACTGGGGGTTGGAGTGGCAGTTGGTGTGCTGGCCGGCTGGTTGGGCGGATTTATCGATATGATCCTGATGCGCCTGGCAGACGTTTTGATGGCCATTCCTGCCATCATGATACTTATTATCACAGCCGCCCTTTTCAGGCCGTCGCCGTTTGTGCTTTCCTTAATCCTGGCCGGTTTGATGTGGCCAACCATTAGCAAAGCGATCCGTGCACAAACCCTCACTTTAAGAGAAAGCCTTCATGTGAAAGCGGCTGCTCAGATCGGAGGCGGCAACTGGTATATCATACGCCGACATCTTATGCCCGAAATGTTTCCCCTGTATCTCATCGGCCTTGCAGCCAAAACCAGGATGGCCATGTTCATGGAAGCATCCCTGGCTTTTCTCGGGCTTTTCGATCCCAGCCGCAAATCACTTGGTATGATGATCGTTTATGCAGTAAAATATTTTTACCTGGATATCTGGTGGAACTGGCTTTTACCGCCGATTGCATGTCTGTCCTTATTGATTATGGCCGTTACCTTTCTCGTAATAAGTGCAGAGAAAGCGTTTGATCCGCGTCTTAAAGAGGTTATGGGATAATATGAGTCTTGACGTCAAATGTTTAAGAGTGATTTATCAAAACGGATCTCACAGCATACAGGCACTTGAAGAGGTCAGCCTTTCCATCGCTCCGGGAAAATGCCTGGCTGTGGTGGGGGAGTCGGGTTCGGGAAAAACCACTCTGGGAAAAGCATGCATGGGTCTGCTCCCTTCTAACGCGATCAAAGAAGGGGAAATCATGCTAAGCGGCCGGCGAATCGATAAGCTCAAAGAACCGGCTTTCAATGAAATCCGCTGGAAAAAAATCGCCATGGTTTTTCAGAACGGGGTTGAAAATCTGAATCCTGTCCATCGCATCATTGACCAGGTAGCCGAGCCTTTGATTCAGCGACGATTGTCCGGCCGTGGTGAAGCCATAAAAAGGGCAACAAAAGCTCTGGATAAAATGGGAGTTTCCAAGGAGTCTTGGTATCGGCATCCTCATCAAATGAGCGGGGGGCAGATCCAGCGGGTCTTGCTGGCCATGGCTGTCATTCTCGATCCTGAAATTATCATTCTGGACGAGCCCACCGCCTCCCTGGACGCTTTAAGTAAGATTTTTATATCGGATGTAATCCATCAATTTAAATCAATGGGAAAAGCGGTTCTGTTAATTACTCACGACCTTGAAATGGCCGCAGGCTTAGCCGATACGGTGTCTGTGCTCTACTTTGGTCAAATTTTAGAAACACTCCCTGCCGCCGATCTTTTATTAAAACCGTTTCACCCCTACACCCTGGCTCTTGGTCGATCCTACCCCACCATGACCACCGGACGTGATCTGGGCGGTATCAAAGGCGACGCCTTTTACCGAATTGTTCATCAACACGGTCAGCATAATCAGGATCAACACCAACATAGCCATATTCAAATCCCCGGTTCAAGTCATAAAAACGGCCATGCGCCGCCTACGGGTTGCCTGTTTCAAAATCGTTGTACCCAGGCAATCGAAAGATGTAAACATGAAAAAGTAGATCTTAAAAAGGTTGACAGTCACTTGGTCCGATGCCTTCGTAACGGAATTGCCAGCATTCTTGAGCTTAAGCAGATAAGCAAAAAGTACCAGGATGTAACGGCAATTCAACCTACGGATCTGACTTTAAAATGCGGTGAGATTTTGTGCCTTGTCGGCGAAACCGGATCAGGCAAAACCACCCTGGCTATGATTTCTGCGGGGGTGCTTAAACAAGACAGCGGTGAAAGAATCTTTGAAGAAAAAGATATGGATCAATGGGCCAGGCGGAAGTATCGATCCCTGGCCCGCCGCATCGGTGTCATATATCAAAACCCGGCCGAATCAATTAGTCCCAGATTTTCCGTTTTTGATGCGGTCGCAGAGCCGATTAAAATTCACCCAAACGCCCTTGTGGGTGAAAGTATGGAAAATCGGGTTTCTCAGATTCTTTCACAGGTTCGTCTTTCTGTTGATGCATCATTTTTAAAGCGTTATCCTCAAGAATTGAATATGGGAACCATACAGCGTGTTTGCATGGCCCGTGCCCTGATACTTAAACCGTCTCTTCTTGTAGCTGATGAACCCACCAGTTCTCTGGATCCAAGTGTTCAGGCCAAAGTGTTAAAGCTGCTTCTGGATCTCCAGACCGAACTGGGTTTATCCATGCTGTTTATCACGCACAACATCGGGGTGGCTCGAAAGATCGCAGACCGTATTGCCGTGATGCTCGCCGGTCGTCTGGTGGAAGTTGGCCCCGCCGCTAGAGTTTTGTCCGCACCGCGTCATCCTTATACCCGGATGCTTATCGACAGTGTGATTGGCACGGTCAAAGTTCCTGTTAAAGCTCAACCGCCGGTTTCATTTGGTTGCCCCTTTTCACCCAGATGCCCCCGTTCCAAGGACGTGTGCCATGAAAAAGTACCTGAAATGACTCATATGGATCTTTGCGAGGTAAGATGCCATTTTCCTTTGACTGGTGATCGTTAATATGAAAATTAGAATTGATGGTAAGAAAGATCCCCCGCTCGGCAAAAGCTTTCTATCGTTGTGATGGTTATTGATGCAAAATTTCTTGCTTGGTATACATTGTACTGTTTCTTATAAATTTTCATGCCCGACTAGACACAACGAAGCATGAAACCTAAGGTTTGACCGGCGAATCGCCTATGGGCCCGTTACTATACTTAACAATCCTATCTGGAAATGAACGTACGGCAGCTATCTCGCTTCAATTAGTTTTGAGCCAGCCCCAGGGGACAGAATCCCACGGCAGCGTTGATCGCCTCTGCCTGTATGGGTTTAACTGAAAAGATAGGGGACCTGTAACATACCGATCTTATTTGTTAAGCATTGTAACGGTCCCATAGGCAATTCCCCGGTCGAACCGAGTTAAAATGAAAAAAAGTATGTTTGGTTCTAATGATGATGTTTCATTTTAAACGATAAAAGGTGGCGAGAATGAATAATAAATCAATCAGTTCTGAATTGATCAAGGCAACCATCCGTTTCCACGGCCACTCCTGTCCCGGTCTGGCCATCGGCATCCGAGTATCGGAGTTGGTTATGGACAGATTCGAACGATCAATGGATGAAGAAATCGTTGCGGTGGTTGAAACCGATATGTGTGCCATTGATGCCATTCAGTTCTTAACAGGCTGTACCTTTGGCAAGGGCAACTTGATCCATCTGGATCATGGGAAAAGTGCCTTTACTTTCCACCACCGGAACAAAGGGGAGTCGATACGAATCGTTACCAGACCGAACGCCGTCAGCGATCCCGACGATGCGCTTATCAATCTAAGGAAAAAGAAGGCGAAAGAAAAACTAACCCATGAAGAACAGGAACAGCTGAAAAAAGCCATGGCGGAGCGAATAAAAAAGATCATGGAGTTAGATCTTGATAAATTATTTGAAGTGAAACCGGTACAAAGCCACTTGCCCCGTAAGGCCAGAATACTGGAAAGTATCGCCTGCCAGGAATGCGGTGAAGCAACCATGGAGTCCCGTACCCGTCGCCTTTTCGGCCGAACGCTCTGCATACCCTGTTTTAATGCTGCAGAAAAACGTATTTAAGCGTTCCTCGTCATCTGGGTTTACCTCCCGATTTGATGATTTACCCTAGATTTTTTTCGCCAGATGAATGACCGCTATGCCATTGGTGAGTTTTCGGTAAGTGACGTGAAAAAATCCAATGTCCTGGAGGATAGCCTTAAGTTCATAAGGTAAGGGAAAGGCTCGTATGGACTCTGGAAGGTGGGTGTAAGCCTGCACTGAACCGGTTATCGCTTTACCCAGCAGAGGAATCACCTGAAATGAGTAATAATTATAAAGCAGGCGAAACAACGGCGAGACCGGCTTGGAAAATTCCAGGCACATCATCTTTCCTCCTGGCTTCAAAACACGATACATTTCTTTAAATCCTGTTTTCATATCCATCACATTGCGAATTCCAAACCCCACCATGGCTGCATCAAAGCTATCGTCTTGAAAAGAAAGTTGCTGAACATCTCCCTGAATATATTGAATACGCTTTCGCAGCGGCAAATTATTTTTTTTGAACCTGCCTGCATTTATCATGGCTCTGGAAAAGTCATACAGGGTTACATCACCTTGCGGTCTCACGGCTTTGTCAGCCAAAACCGCAAGGTCCCCGGTACCGCCGCATACATCAAGAACCTTATCCCCGTCATTTAGGCTCAGCATGCGAACCGCTATTTTTTTCCAGATATGATGAATTCCAAAGCTTAACAGGGTATTCATCATATCATACTTTAGCGCTACTGAATTAAAATAGCCGCGAATCAATCGGGACTTTTCCCGGGTGTCGATTGTGTTGGGGTCAAATTTTGCCATATTTTATTCAGGACCCGATGAGGTGGCAAAGGCTGCCTGCTTGGAAACCTTTCTGCCAGCAGAGGAATGAGTATAATCAATTGGCTGAGGGTTCGGTAAGTTCCTTATCCATAGCCTTTTTTGTGAACCGTTTGAGCTTTAATATTTGTTAGTGGTTCATCCGCAGAAGCGCCCATTTGCCCGTATCAGCCTTAACAAATAAAACCAGCACTCTGTACACGCCCCCTATCTTCTCAGTTAAATCCATACAGGCAGAGACGATCAACGCTGCCGTAGGGTTCTGTCCCTTGGGGCTGGTTCAAATCGAATCTCAGTCCGCCTAGGCGGACCGAACGCCAGTTTCTCGAAATCATTGTTACGGCTGATACGGGCAAATGGACGCTTCTCCGGATGAACTGAGTGGGAATTAAAAAAATCCCCGATCCCTCAAATTAGCTAATGCGATGTCCCAGTTTGACTAAAAGAGGCCGGGGTTGTTCGGGTTTAAAGTCGTGGGCGGTCCAGATTATGCGCATCCTTCCTTTTTGAGAAGCTCATTATACCAGTTGGCGAAATCAAGCATGGCAAGATAGCGTTCATCGCCGTTTATTATACCAATACAAATATCCACCACCCCCCTGCCGTATGCGTTGCTGTATTCTTCATGACTGGTCTGTTGGAGAAACTCTCTAATAAGCATCTGGCTGGTGCGTTTTGTTTTATCTTTACGAATATCAATGGGGTCTTTCGGTTCCTGAAACGGATCCCATTGGTCAAATCCCTTTTTAAGAATATGTTTTTGCCTTCGCGGTGACATGCTGTCAAAAACTGCTTTTTTTCGCTTTTCAGCATCTTTAATAGAAAATTCTGCCATCCCCAACTCCTTTAAACTCGCCCTGGTTTGCGGTTTAATCTTTCTTTAACCCCAGATATTCCTCATCATATACCGTAAGAAGCGCCATGGAAAGTGGAACCAGCATATCCACCAATTTTATATATTCAGTTTTTATTTCCTTTACAAATTCCGCAGAAATCTGCTGAAGCTTGGAATGGATGATGTCCAGATTAACCGTTGGGTATTTTTCGCCTTTAATAAAGGCCGATTTACCGCAAGTATGCCCAACGCCGCCTATGGATGTCGGTATTCCATAAAACCGACAAGTAATCGGCCGGTATTCATACAGGTCACAAGCATCTTTATCATTAAGTAACGGACATCTCACTCGTTCCTCGGCCAGCATGGCAAGTATTTCATTCTCTACGCTGCCTGCCGCCAATTTCTTATACGCGTTTCTCTTTATTTTATGAAGTTGACGATCGATATTGTTTGCCTTGTTTATAATCAGCTCCCTGGCATTTCCTGTTATCTTTTCGTTGAATTTCTGGTTTATATAAATGGCCTCGATTAAAGTAAGGTCAAATATGGCGTAACAGCAGTCCGCACATTCAATCTTGCACTTCACGCAGTCAGGATGGGCTTGAGACACACGCTCAAAGACATCATCTGCTGCCTTTGCCAATTCTTTATATTTTTTAAAAAAAGGTTCAAAATTTATCTCCATTAACGGACTCCCCTTTTATGGGTTAATTTTTCAATTGTTTCACGTGAAACATCATTTGCCGATACAAAACTTTTCAAATATTCTTTCTACTATTTCTTCTTTAACCGAAACCCCCAATATTTTGCCCAGTGAATCGATTGCTTCCTGAAAATCGATGGCTATCAGTTCAAGAGACGTTTCTTCTCCTTCCAAGCATTTTTTAGCCCTTGATAACGCTTGCATAGACTTTTCAATTTCCTTTTTATGCCTGATATTTGGTATGATTGCACTGTTTGGATCAATCGCCCCTTCTCCTGTGAACATTTTGAAAATGACCCTGTTTAATTGATCAATGCCTTTGTTGTACAAAGCTGATATTTGTACCGTTTTTATTGCATGCCAACTTTCGGGTATTTTGATCATTCCGTTTTTATTTACAAGATCAATTTTATTGATCACAATAATCTTTTTTTTATGTGTTAACTCTTGGAATATTTTTTCGTCCTCTTCGGTCAACGGCCAGCTTGCATCGATCATAAACAGCACAATGTCCGCTAGCTTAATTTGTTCATAGGCTTTTTCTATTCCAAGCACCTCCACCGTATCTTTTGTATTGTGCAGTCCGGCGGTATCACTAATAATTGCCGGTATGCCATTTATTTTGATTGTTTCTTCGATTATATCCCTGGTGGTTCCGGGCAAAGCGGTCACAATGGCTCTTTCCTTGTTGGCCATCCTGTTCATAAGGCTCGATTTTCCCACATTGGGTTTTCCCGCCACAACGAGTCTAATTCCATCTTTATATACCTGTCCGGATTGAAAATTGTTTAGCAGCTGTGTCAGCGGTGTGACAAGGTCGGCTTTAATTCTACCTTTTATGGTCTCTTTATCTAAACTCTCAATCTCTTCTTCAGGAAAATCGATTCCGGCTTCTATCATACACAAAAGCTGTATCACATTTTCCCTTATTGAGCCTATCTTGGTTTTAAGCTTTCCTTCTATTTGCGAATTTGCGATCTCAAGCGATTTCTCCGATTTTGCATTAATAATGTCAATCACCGCCTCTGCCTGGGTCAGATCAATTCTCCCGTTTAGAAATGCTCTTTTGGTGAATTCTCCAGGTTGCGCAAGTCTCGCCCCGTTTTTTAGCACCAGCCCAATAATTTCATTTAAAGCAACGATTCCGGAATGTGCGTTTATCTCAACCACATCCTCTCTGGTATAGGAGTTCGGTGCCTTCATGACCGTAAGCAGGACTTCATCGATTTTTTTATTTTTTTCCTTATCTACAATGTTTCCCAAATAGAGCCGGTGTGATTCGAATTTTTTTTTATCTTTTTTTTGCCTTTTTATAAAAATGGATTCTGCAATAGGCAGCGCGTCTTTGCCGGAAATCTTAATGATTCCTATTCCGCCGCTTCCCAAAGGGGTTGCCACCGCCGTTATGGTCGAATCGTTCATCTTGGCTATATTCACATCTAAGCGTATAATGTTACAGTAATTTTCAAAAATATGTTCCCTTTACAATGAGGAAACTGTCTGACTGTATGCATGTTTTCAGGTGAACACAAATCCATCAGTATTTTTTGCTGGTTTTCTGCCGCCGGAGGGTTAAAATATGAGTCTGACACAGCAAAGACAGGCGATGCATTTAGCAGGTCCGACGCTAAAATCGATCATGCTCACCCATTGAAAAGTTCTTTTTTAACGCCTTATTTATTGATAATGAATTTTTGCAATTGCTTGCCGGGAATACCGCTTAATTTGCTTTTTCAATCTTAGCTTGAACCATTTCTTTCTTTTGATAAGAACTCTTTTTAGGAAATATCACAATTTTTCTTAATATCCCTTCCCCCTTGCTTTTTGTTCCCACCTCTTTATCGCTTTTTAAAGTGATATGAATGATTCTCCTATCGTGTGCGTTCATCTCTCCCACTGATACCGGTTTTCCAAACCTTTTGCATTTATCTGCCAGACGCTTTGCCAGGCTTTTCAGATAGGAATTTCTTTTTTCCACATACCCTTCAACATCCACCCGTGTTCTGCTTCTCTTTTCATTTTTTTTATTAATCGCTTTATCCACGATCAGTTGGATCGCTTCCAGTGTTCTTCCTCTTTTGCCGATTAATAAAGCAGAGTTTCCGCCAACCACATTAAATACTGTTTTATTTTTCCTTTGCTGGATTTCTATTTTAGCATCATCTGTGATCGAATCGACTATTTTTTGCAAAACATCCATTCCTGTTTTGATATTGGTCTTTCTTATTTCGTTTTCCTTAATTCCGTGATCGTCAATTCCATCCTTTTTTTTCTCCGCCTGTTCTACTTTCGGCTTTTTCTCGGCTGAAATCGAAACCTCTATTTTGGCTTTTTTTCTTCCGGCCAATCCAAAAATTCCCGTTGATCCATAAGATATCACTTTATACTTTATGTTTTCTTTATCTATTTTGAGCTTACCACATGCTTTTTTTACCGCCTGCTCGATATTTTTCCCTTCAAATTCAATATAAGACGTCATGTATGACCCCCGTACTATGCATTCTTCTTGGTTATATAATGCTGCTGTGCCATAGATAGTATATTATTTACCAGCCAGTATAAAACAAGCCCGGATGAAAAATTAATAAAAATGACTGTGAATATGATCGGCATAAACATCATCATTTTAGCCTGAGCCGCATCACCCATCGGGGGTGACATCTTCTGCTGAAGCAACATCGAGGCTCCCATAATAATGGTCAAAACCGGAATACCGTAAGGCGGCTGCATGAATGGAATTGAAAAATCAAAGCTGAAAAGCCGGTCAGGAGCGGACAGATCGTTTATCCATAAAAAAAACGGCGCGTGTCTGAGCTCAATGGCCTCATACAGCATCCTATAAAGGGCAAAAAATACCGGAATCTGCACCACCATGGGCAGACACCCTCCCACCGGATTTATTTTATAGGTTTTGTATAAAGCCATCACCTCCTGATTCATCTTTTTCTTATCATTTTTATACTTTTCTTTTATTTCGGCCATTAACGGCTGTATCTTTTTCATTTCGCCCATAGATTTATAGCTCTTGGTTCCCAGCGGCCATAACAATATTTTGGTGAGGATCGTTAAAATAATAATAGCGATGCCATAATTTTGAATCACATTATCGTGCAGAAAATTCATTATCCACAAACACGGCTTGGCCAATATATCAAACATCCCAAAATCAATCGCTTTTTCCAAACGATGACCGGTTTGTTTTAAAACTTTCATGCTTTTAGGCCCTAAAAACAGCTTATACTCCACTTTTTTCATCGTTCCCGGATTTACCCGAGTACTTGGTAAAATATATTGGGCTTTAAGCATATTGTCTTTAAATAAAAGCCTCATCACCCCTTCCGGTGAATCGCTACCGTTTCCCGTCAGAATGCTAGACATGAAATACCGATCCTGCAAAGCGATCCATTTGAAGGTTCCGGAAAATATGTTTTGCTCTTCTATTTTTTTTACTTTTATTTGTTCAAGTTTATTATTTATCAGTGCACTCGGCCCCTCAAATCCATACATGGCTTTTTCTTGCTTAAAATACTTTATCAAAGAAAGTCTTAGTTTATCCTCAAAGGCTTGGCCCGATCCATTTTTTATATTAATACTAAGTCCGATGGTGTATTCATTGGGTGAAAAGGAAAATATTTTTTCAAAAATAATTCCTTCCGGTGATTCCCATGAAAAACCAATTTCTCTTTTGGCGTTAACCACATCAACCGTATTCTCCTGTAACTGGCTCAAAAAAACGGCCTGTTCTATTCCTTCAATACTGTTTCCTTCAAGCCCGAGAATAACGTTTCCCTGTTGATTTTTTTTTACGATAATTTCTTTATAGGGAGAATCTTTTTCCACTGTCTCCCTGTATTTTTTTAACACAAAGCTTCTAAATAATGCTCCCTTTTCCGATATCTTTACTGAATATAATGGGGTGTGAACCGTTATTATTCTGCCTGCTTTTTCTTTTGTTGGCTCCTGTTGTTTCTTTTCAACAACTTCTTTTGCAATTGCTCTGTCTTTTTCTGTTTCAATCGCCTTTACATAGGGTTTCTCTTGTGTGGTTGTTTTCTCTGTTTGGCTTACTTTTTCTTTTTTTTCCCGCTGTTGTACTTTTTCTTTAGGGGAAAAGAAAAATTCCCAGGCTAAAAATATGATCACAGAAAGCGCAATTGCTAATATTACCCTGCCTTGTTCCATGTTTATCTCCTATTACTTCATTGCCAACGAAGACATTTAAACACATCTCCATTGGAAGTCTTTGCTTTTCACTTTCGGATTAGGTTAAAATGCGAAGGTCTCTGTATCTTAAGGTCCTTTTATAAAACATGTCTCTATTTATAATAAAATACTACGGTACAGGATCAATTCCGCCTGGATTAAATGGGTGACACCGCAAAATTCTTTTTAAACCAAGGTAGACTCCTTTGGCCAGACCATAACGTTTTATAGCCTGATAGGTGTATTCAGAGCAGGTTGGGTAAAATCTGCAGGTAGGGCCAAGAATTGGTGATACCAAATATTGATAGGCTTTGATACTAACCAGGAAAGGCAATAAAAATAATCGTTTAATGATTTTCACTCCTAGGTATTTTTTTAAACATGCTGTCCAGTGATTCAAAAATCATATCTGCCGGAATTTCTGCTGCCTTTTTTTTCGCTATTACATGAATATCCATAAACTCTGCAATTTTATCCCGGTTCATTCTGAAGTGTTCACGGATTAACCGTTTTATTTTGTTGCGTTGTATTGCATTTCCGATTTTTTTGCTTACCGTAATGCCGATTCGCTGTTTCTCGAATCTTCCGCCAAAATAAATGACAATAAAATTCCTGTCCTGAATTTTTGTTCCGCATTTTTGCAGTTGCAAAAATTCTCCCCGCTTCAATAGTTTGTCTTTCTTTTTAAAGGAGAATTTCTTCAAACTCCGCGGTTCCTATACTATCTAGTTGTTTTTACAGCTTTTTTGGAACCCTTCGATGGCTATTCCCTGGCTATGCGGCTAAACGAGCCCTTCCTCTTGCCCTTCTTCTGTTGATAATTTTCCTTCCTTGCTTGGTGGACATTCTTTTCATAAAACCGTGTGTTCTGGCACGCTTAATCCTGCTTGGCTGATATGTTCGTTTCATAATTGTATCCTTTTAATTATACTTGTATGCTATAAACGGTTGGTTTCTATCTGTTGAAGAATTTTTATCCTTTTTAATAATTAAACATATTAATCAATCATATACATTTTTGTATGTCAATAGTCAAAATGAAAGGTTGGCTTTTTCCTTTCTAATCCTTTAAACTTTCAAAAATTTCGAATTCCTCCATATGATATTTTGCATTGGAATAAACGATAATCTCCTTTCCAATTTCCTTTTCAAGGCTGGAAATGATCCTGCTTTCCTCACCATGTAAAAGATCTGCTATTTCCGGATTAACCTTTAGCGTAATCTTGCTATCGGTGATATCGTTTATGTCCCTTTTTATCTCCTGATAAATATTATAACATATGGTTTGCTTAGACTTTAAATATCCTTCACCGTCGCAGTAAAAACAGGGCTCGCACAGCATTCTCGAAAGCGGCTTCTTATTTCGTTTTCTGGTCATCTGTATTAATCCCATCTCAGATATTGGCAGAATATTTGTTTTTCTTCGGTCTTTTTTAAAAGCCTCTTTAAGTTTAATAAATACTTTTTCCTGATTCGATTTTTTTTCCATATCGATAAAGTCGATAATAATAATACCGCCGATATCCCGCAGGCGGATTTGATAGGCGATCTCTTTTACCGCCTCAAGATTGGTCTTCAATATCGTCTCTTCCAGGTTATGCTTTCCCACATATCTTCCGGTGTTAATATCGATGGCCACCAGAGCCTCGGTGTGTTCAATGACTATGTACCCTCCCGATCTCAACCAGACCTTTTTTTTAAGCGCCCGTGAAATGTCTCCTTCTAAATTATAAACATCAAAAATAGGTTCCTGTTCTTCATATATTTCCACGTTTTCCTTTAAGCCGGGGGTGAATTTTTCCATAAAAGAAATGATGGATTCATATCCTGTTCTTGAGTCTATAACCAGTTTCTCAGCTTCGTATATCAATAAGTCTCTCACCGCTCTTAGGCTTGCGGTAAGCTCCTTATGCAGCAGGCAGGGTGCGGATGCCTTTTTGTACTTCTGCTGTAAATTTTCCCACATGTTATTAAGAAATTCCATTTCGTAGGCAATTTTTTCCTGTTGAATTCCTTCTGCCGCTGTTCTGATAATATATCCATAATTTTCTTTTCTCAAAGAAAGGGTGATTTCTTTGAGCCTGTCTCTTTCCGCCGTATCTTCTATACGTCTTGATATTCCTATATGGTCGGATTGCGGCATAAGTACGAGAAATCTTCCCGGAAGCGAGATATGAGATGTAACCCGTGCCCCCTTACTTCCTATGGGTGATTTATCAACCTGCACCATTATTTCCTGATTTTCCGTCAGCAGCTCCTCTATACGCCATTTGCAGTTGTTAAATGATTTTGACAAAATATCTTCTGTGGGGTCTAAATGCTCATACCCATTCTCTTCACCCTTAATGAACATTTCGTCCAGTTCCCTATCTCTTTGAGGGGCAACGTCGTTCACATAAATAAATCCTGCCTGTTCCAAACCGATATTTATAAATGCGGCATGAATCCCAGGCAAAACCCGTTGAACGATTCCCTTATAGATATTTCCCGCTATATCAGATTCATCGCCTCTTTGGACAAAAAGCTCAACCAGGGTACCGTCTTCTAAAAGTGCCACCCTTGTTTCATGTTCAGTTTCGTTAATTATGATCTTTTTATACATTTTTTCACTCTTTCTGTTATTGATCTCATCCATTGATTTATAAACGCCATGACCGGTGGTCCAATATAGAAGTAGCGGGTCGCTAATTTTTCCTACTTCTTATTTTTACTACCGCCGCCTGCCTGATTTCCTCCTCGGTAAAATTAAATATTTTTTGTAAAACCTGATGGGGTCTGACGATTTTTCCATTATCCGGTTTCAATAAAAATTCTATTTCCTGTTCTGATTTCAGCTGAAGGTTTACCACCGCATTTTTTAAATTTATCTGTTTTGCTTTTCCCTTCTTATTTATACGCGTCACCACCACCTTCTCCTGATTATTAAAATCTTCAATCGCCCTTTTATCAAAATCACGATTTTTGGCAGCCACCCGGTAAAGGAAACCGTTTTCCCGGTTAATTTCTGATTTAGACGGTGCATCAGCGCATTCGAGTATTTGGAGACCCTCTGGAAGCTGTGGGTTTAAGGTTTGCATCACTTCTTCCGGTTTAATAAACTGGCTGACAGAAATATACATATTTTCAATTTCACTTTCGATTCCGATTGCCAGCGGATCTTGAAAAGAAATTTTCGGTTTTGGATGAAAACCCTGTGAATATTTGATGTCCAGCCCTGCCCGTTTTAAGGCTCTAATCATGATGTTCACCAGCTCCAGATGCCCGAAATATTTTGCCGAACCTGTTTTGCAGAAGGACACTTTCAATTTCCTATAAAACATGTGGTTGTTTTTTCGCTTATTAAGTGGTGCCACTACAAGAGGTTGTTTGAAAGTTCTGGGTTCGATAATTTTAAAATCACACACGCCGCAACCTTGGCAATCACCATTACGGCAGTCCCCGGTTGACTCGAGATTCTCCGCCCTCTGTTTCTCCTGTATTAAAAATTCTTTACTAATCCTTGTATCGATATGATCCCAGGGAAGCGGTTCGTCAAACTCTCTTTTTGTGCGGGTAAAAAAATCAATGTCCACCGCGCAATCTTCCAGCGCCTCCTGCCATAACCCAAAATTAAACCGGTCACTCCAGCTATCAAACTTGCAGCCTTTATTATGGGCGCCAACCAGCAATTTGGCCAGCCGCCTGTTTCCCCTGGAAAAAAGTCCCTCGAGCAGGCTTGTTTCAGGATTTTGCCACTTAAAACGAATTCCGCGCATTGTTAATTTTTTCTTTAACCAGCCGATTTTCTTTTTGGCTTCATCCAGCGAAAGCTGGGACTCCCACTGAAAAGGGGTGTGCGGTTTGGGAATAAACGTCGATACACTCACGTTTATTTGACCGAATTTCCCTTTATTTCCCTTAATTTTCGTTAGCCTGTTGACAAGATCAACAATTCCTTGAATATCATCTTTTGTCTCCGAAGGTAGCCCGATCATAAAATATAATTTAATGACCTGCCATCCCAGATTAAAAGCATCTTGAACCGTGGTAACAATCTCTTTTTCTGAAATATTTTTATTGATAAACTTCCTCAGTCTTTCGGTCCCTGCTTCGGGCGCTATGGTAAAGCCTGTCTTCCTCACTTTTTTAATCAGACTCATCAGCTCTGTATTCAACGTGCCGGCCCTGAGTGAAGGTAAAGAAATAGCAATATGACTTGCCTGGCATGTTTCCATCATTCTTTGCATCAGTGGAATAATGCATTCATAATCACCGGTACTGAGCGATAGTAAAGATAGATCTTCATAACCGGTTTTTCCCAGTGCTTTTTCTGAAAGTTCCAGCAGTGTTTCCATAGATCGCTCCCGTACCGGCCGGTAAATCATCCCGGCCTGGCAAAACCGACACCCCCTGGTGCATCCTCTTGCTATTTCCAGGCGAAGTCGATCATGCACAGGTTTTCCGTATGGTACAATCGGCGCGTCGGGAAACGACAAGGTGTCAAGATTGCTTGCGATCGCTCTGGTTACCTTGGTGTGGTTTGAATATTTTGGTCTTAAGATCTGAATACCTTTTTCATCGTATTCCGTTTTGAAAAAGGAAGGAATATATACGCCTTCTATTTTAGACATCCATTTTAAAAGGCTTTCCTTCCCCCTATTCTTACTTTTTTTAAACCTGAGCCACGTATCGCTAATTTCAACGATTGTGTTTTCGCCATCACCCACAACGATGATATCGAAAAAATCTGCTATGGGCTCCGGATTGCATGTACATGGACCACCGGCAATAATGAGCGGATACGATTCATCCCGCTCTAATGAATAAAAAGGAATTTGTGCCAGCTCTAGTATATTTAAAATATTGGTATAGCCAAGTTCATATAAAACACTAAAACCGATTACATCAAAATCGCAGACCGGTCTTTTGCTTTCCAGAGATACAAGCGGAATGTTTAATCTCCTTAATTGTTCTTCCATGTCCGAGCCGGGTGCAAAAACCCTTTCCGCACAAACCTCTTTTTTTTTATTTAAAATACTGTAAAGTATTTGCATCCCGAAATGCGACGTTCCTATTTCGTAAAGATCGGGAAACACCAAGGCAAATTTAAGTTTGACCGTATGCGGATCTTTTTTTATTATATTTATCTCGTTCCCAAGATACCGGCTTGGACGCTCTATTAACGGTAATATTTCTTGAATGTATTTTTTGCTCATGTTAATCGCTTTTTCTAATCATTTTGTAACTATGATTCATTTGCAAAACATCCAATTCTTTACGTTGTAAGTGCAATATGCTATGTAAAAAATATACCGGTTTTGTCAAATTGTTAAAACCAATACGCTCAGCCTCATGGTAAAAAGTCGTTATTAATTTTTACCTGGCGGTTCATTTCTTTTACCGATAATAATATTTCAAACACCTGTGCCAAATAAACAGCCAAATAATAAATACATTCTATTTATTAAAGCCCTTTTTACAACACTTTTTGTGCTTTTTTATTTCCCCTGTTCGACTGTTGCCGTCGAATATAGCAGGGAAACCCCCGTTGTCAGGGCCGTACGCAAAGCAAGTCCGTCTGTGGTGAATATCAGCTCTGAATACACGGTTAGAAGCCAGCGTAATCCTTTTTCAGATTTGAACCTCGATCCTTTTTTTGATTCTTTTTTTAAAGACTTTTTTGATCACGGCTTTAAACAGAAATCCAGAAGAAGCAGTCTTGGCTCCGGAGTAATTATTGATGGGAACCGCGGTATCATTATCACCAATTCACATGTCATTGCAAATACCGGTACGATTAAGGTGGTACTAAAGGATGAACGTGAATTTACCGCTAAAATCATTGGCGCGGACCCGGCTTCTGATCTTGCCGTCCTTCGTATCGAAACAAAACGACCCTTACCTTCTTTGAAATTGAGTTCCACCGATGATCTGATGATCGGTGAAACGGTGATTGCCATCGGCAACCCGTTTGGTTTTTCCCATACGGTCACCACCGGGGTGATTAGTGCGGTTAACCGCAGCGTCAGAACCAAAGACAGGATATACCATGATTTTATACAAATTGATGCATCTATTAATCCCGGCAACAGCGGCGGTCCATTATTAAACATTAATGGAGATCTTATTGGAATCAACACGGCCATTTATGCGAAAGCCCAGGGGATCGGCTTTGCCATCCCTGTTGCTAAGGCCAGAAAGATCGTTTCCGATCTGATTAAACATGGTGAAGTGATTCAACCGTGGATAGGTGTCACCGTACAAAATATAGATGAAAAACTCACCCGTTATCTTAATTTCCAGAGAAAAAGCGGGGTTCTGGTTAAAGCGGTGGAAAAAAATAGTCCGGCAAATAGGGCTGGTATTCGTAATGGAGATATCATTATCTCGATTAATCATATAAATATTCATTCTTTTGAGGAATACCATACGGTGATGAGAGGTTTTGCCGAGGGCGATCTTTTAAGCATTTCTATCTGGCGAAACAATAAAACCATCAACGTCAAACCTGTGGCCCGCCTGTTTCCGCTCAAACTTGCACCAAACCTCGCTTATATTCTCCTGGGATTAAAAGTGGAAAACCTGAATGCGAAAAACCGTCTTTATTATAAAACAATAGAAAAAAAAGGTGTGGTGATTTCCCAGCTTAATCGCGATTCCTATCTTTCAGAAATCGGTGCCAAACCTGGAGATATCATTCGCCAGATTGACGATTTAACCATTAATAATACAAATGATTTTTATAAAGCGATGGTAAAATGCCGCCAGAAAAAATCGATTATACTTCTTCTTCAACGCGGCGGTCAGGGTTACTATCTAGCAGTAGAAATTTGATTTTACAGTTTTAGCCATTCACGGCTTGAAATTTGAAATTATAAATTCGCTTTTCCAATTTCAACGATTTTTAACTTCATTCGAAAAAGGAAAAATCATGACTCGCTCAAAAATAAAACAGCTGTTACACTCAAAAAACCCGATAGACAATGTTCTTATTAAAGGGTGGTTAAAAACCAGAAGGGATTCTAAGGACTTTTCCTTTTTAGAAATAAATGACGGCTCTTGCTTGAAGAACATTCAGGCCATAGCCGATACTGGTTTGCCCAATTACCAGCAGATAAAAACGCTCTCAACGGGCTCTGCTGTTACGGTAAGCGGAAAACTGGTTCAATCCCCGGGTGGCAAACAAAAATGGGAAATCCAGGCAGATTCTGTTGAGATTATCAGCCTTGCACCAGATTCTTATCCGTTGCAAAAAAAACGCCATAGCGATGAATTCTTGAGAACCATTGCACATTTAAGACCCAGAACCAATAAGTACGGTGCCGCTTTCCGTATTCGATCTGAGCTTTCATACGCCATTCATAAATTTTTTAAAGAGAAAGATTTTAAATATATTCATACGCCTATTATTACCGGCTCGGATTGCGAAGGTGCGGGGGAGCTTTTCAGGATAACTGCCCTTGACCTGGAAAACCTGCCCAAAAAGAACGGAAAAACCGATTACCTACTCGATTTTTTTGGTAAAGAGGCAAACCTCACCGTTTCGGGTCAGCTTTCCGCTGAAATGTTTGCCCTGTCTCTGGGTGATGTTTATACTTTTGGTCCCACCTTTAGAGCGGAAAACTCAAATACCAGGAGACACAGTGCTGAATTCTGGATGGTGGAACCGGAAATGGCATTTTGCGATATTTATGGCAATATGGACTTTGCCGAAGAGATGATAAAATACCTCGCCATATATGTCATGCAGGATTGTTCCGATGACCTTGAGCTTTTTGCCAAGTTTGTCGATAAAACCCTGCTGTCAAACCTTGAAAACATCGCTTCTTCTTCATACATCAGGCTCCCCTATAAAGATGCCGTTGACATACTGAAACGCTCCGGTAAAAAATTTGAATATGCCATCGACTTCGGAAAAGATCTTCAATCCGAGCATGAGCGCTATTTGACTGAACAACACTTTAAAAAACCGGTCATCGTCTTTGATTTCCCCAAAACCATTAAGCCTTTTTATATGCGCATGAATGACGACAGCCAAACCGTTGCGGCCATGGATGTGCTCGTTCCGCGTATCGGTGAAATTATAGGCGGTAGCCAGAGGGAAGAACGTTTGGATGTGCTTTGTTCTCGGATGGATGAATTGGGGTTTTCCCAAGAGACCTACTGGTGGTACATAGACTCCCGAAGATTCGGCTCTGTAGAACACAGTGGCTTCGGCCTTGGTTTTGAAAGGCTGTTAATGTTGTTTACCGGTATAACCAACATAAGAGATGCCATTCCTTTTCCCAGAACGCCGAATAACATTGAATTTTAATTTGTTTTTGCTTTCATTTAACAGACCTTAACAGGTTGACTTTCAAATTATTTCTAATATATAGTTTACATGATATAAAGTTGCTTTAGGTAATTTGCCTACCATTTTTTCATAAGCGTCTCTTTTTTTACCAAGTACGTTTAAAGGCATTCTTTATTAAACATATTACTTTACCAAATTGGCTTGGTTTTAACTATGAATTGTCCGATTTGTCATAGTAATAATAAAGATCGCGCAAATTTTTGCAGCAATTGCGGATTTGACCTCAAAAATCAAACACCGACCCACATAAAAGAACCCAAGCCCTATACCCCCGAACGACCCATCAACCAGCCTTCATCCGCTAAATTCTCTTTTGAAGGCGAACGCAAACTGGTCACCGTTCTTTTCACCGAGATCTCCAATTACATTACCCTGATGGAAAAAATTTCTCCGGAAGACGTTCACCAGGTCATGGATGGATTTTTTCATATTTTACTCACCGAAATCCATAAATACCAGGGAACCATTAATCAGTTTACCGGCAATGGAATAATTGCCATGTTTGGCGCGCCCCTGGCTATTGAAAACCATGCCCGAAAAGCATGTCTGGCTGCTCTGGCATCTCAAAGCTCCGTTAAAAATTATGCCATAACAATCAAACAAAAACTTGGTATATCATTTAAAATACGAATCGGTCTCAATTCCGGTCCAGTGGTAGTGGGTTCAATTGGAGATGACCTTCTCTATGACTACACGGCTTTTGGCGATACTACCTATCTGGCTTTTATGATTCAAAAAGCGGCCAAACCCGGCTCTGTCTTACTGTCCCACAGTGTCTATAGAAGGGTTCGCAATAACTTTGTTTTTCACACGTTAGAACCGTTTTCCTATAAAGCATCAGCTCCGGTTAAAATTTATGAGCTAAAGCAGGATGTTACCTCTTCTCAGTCGCTTAATAAACCGGTCATATCCTCAACGCTAATTGGGAGAAACAAAGAACTAAATAAATTAAAACTTCATTTATCAAAAGTGATCAATGGAGAAGGCTCAATTATTAACCTGGTGGGCGAAGCGGGTATCGGAAAATCCCGCCTAATCGAGGAATTAAAAAAACAGGAGGCAATAAAAAATGTCGCGCTTCTTGAAGGCCGGGCGCTTGCTTTTGGTAAAAACCTTAGTTTTCATCCAATTATAACTATATTTAAAAATTGGGCAAAAATAAGTGAAAAAGACCCCCCGGTCGAAATGGTCAGAAAGCTGAAAAATTCCATCTGGGGGCTGTGCCTTCATGAAACTTCAGAGATTTTTCCTTTTGTGGCCACACTGATGGGATTAAGGCTATCCGGAGAATATCAAGATAAGATAAAGGATGTAGAGGATGAAGCCTTAGAAAAGTTGATTATTAACAGTATTCGAAAATTATTGATTAAATCATCCCAAACCGTTCCTTTGGTGTTTATCCTGGAGGATATGCACTGGGCGGATACCAGCACCATAGATTTTACCGAGTCTTTGATGGGTCTGATCCAGAATAACCGCATACTTTTTATAAATATATTTCGGCCCGGATATATTGGAACCAGTGAACGCTTTTTAAACACGGTTACTAAATTATATCCAGACATCTACACCCAGATCTCCCTTCAACCGCTGAACAGAAAGGATAGCGAAACCCTTGTGGGTAATTTTATGGATATTAAAGCGCTTCCGTTTTCTATCCGTAAGCAAATACTGGACCGGTCAAACGGCAATCCCTTTTTTACCGAAGAAATAATACGTTCTATTATAGATGTTGAAGCCGCTGTGTTAAAAAATGGTGTTTTTAAACCGACCGCGAAAATTAATGCCCTGGTTATCCCTCAAACCATCAACGATGTCCTTATGGCCAGGATTGATCGCCTTGATAAAAAAACCAAAAACCTTCTAGCGGTTGCCTCTGTGATCGGAAGAAGCTTCTTCTACCGCATTCTGGCGGATATTGTCCATCCGGAAGAAGATTTTGATCAACAGCTTTCCATCCTAAAAGAAGCCCAGTTAATTTTTAAAAGAAATCGAATGGGAGAACTGGAATATCTGTTTAAGCATGCTCTCACCCAGGAGGTGGTGTATGAATCGATCCTTCAAAAAAAAAGAATCTTTCTGCATTTGAAAGTCGCCACCTCAATAGAACGTCTGTTTTATGATAAACTATACGAGTTCTACGGTTTGCTGGCCTACCATTACGGGCGGGGTGAAAACCTGGGAAAAACCGAAGAATACTTAATAAAAGCCGGCGAAGCGTCGTTAAAGTCATCCGCTTCCAATGAAGCGCTAAGCTATTTTAAAGAAGCATTAAATTTATATCTTAACAAGTATGGAGATGATGCCGATCCTGAAAAAATAGCCCTGTTTGAAAAAAACATCGGGTTGGCATATTATAATAAAGGTTTGTTTGTCAATGCGGTGGAGCATTTTGATATTGTTTTAGATCGTTTTGCATATGGCTTCCCCAAAAATAGGTTTCATAAAGCCTTTCGCCTTGTTTTTGATATGCTTTTCCTTATGGCCAAAATTTATCTTCCGTTTCTGCAAGCAAAACGTAAACCGTCTCCAAAAGACAATATGGTTTTTGACATTTTTCAAAAAAGAGGCATTTGTTTAATATATTTAGATACAAAAAGATTCTTTATTGAGAACATTACCTTTATTAAACGACTCACCCGGTTTGATCTTAAACAGGTGGACACCGGTGTCTATTCATACTGTTCATCCAGTGGGATTTTCGCCTTAACCGGAATTTTATTTGGTTTGAGCGGCAGAATATTAAAACATGCCGAACGCTTAATTGATAAAAACAATATCAAAGAACTTCTTTGCTACGAAATGTACAACCGTTTTCATCAAATACTGTCCGGGCAGTGGTATAATTGCAAAAAATATAATGAAAATTTAGTGGTGCTCAATTTAAAAAAGGACGAATCTGGCTGGCTGCAACCTATATCCTTCATAACGGCCTGTTAAAGGTTGAACAGGGAATTTTTGAAGAAGTTGAACTGATGACCCGCAAGCTTGATAAAATTTGGGAGGCTTATGAATATCAAAATGCAACCGGAAACAAATATTTTATTACCATAAAACTGTTGCTTAAACGAAGGAAAATCAAAGACGCTCTGGCCGAGGCTGAAAAAGGTATTTCTTTTCAATATGAACGAGGAGAAGAGTTACGGGCTTTACATTTTCTTGGATTAAAATCGATTATACAAATTTTACAACAAGACCTAAATGGGGCAAACATATCCTTTAAACAGGTAGAGGAAATCATATCCAAAAAGGGACGGGTTTCCACTTATTATATTATCAGCTATTTTATGGGGCGTTTGTTATTTGACCTTAACCTGCTGGAAAAAGCAATTCATTCTGAAACTCGTGTGACCATATCAAAACAAAAGAAAAAAGCGTATGCCAGTGCAAAGAAAGCGTTAAAAACAGCAAACAAATGTTCGCTTGACAAAACAGAAGCGCTTAAACTGATGGGTACGTTTTTCTGGCTGATAAATAAACAAAAGAAAGCCCTTAAATATTGGCAGGATAGCATTTATGTAGGAAAAAAAATAGGTTCTTCTGTTGAACTGTCAAGAACCTATTTTGAGGTCGGTAAACGGCTTTTCGAACAAAAAAGCACGTTTGATCAATTAAATAAAATCAAAAGAAAAGACTATCTTTTAAAGGCAAGATCTGCTTTTCAAACCATGAATCTACAGCAGGATCTGCAGGAATTAAATCGGTTTGCCGATTCAGGCAATATAGAACTTTAATCTTTTAAACATCTTAGCTTTGCCAGGTCCTCGGCGTAGCCATATAGGTGAAGCCCTTTGCTTTCGACGATCATCTCTCCGTCTTTAACCCCAATTTCGCCCGCCATGTATTCTTTCAGGTTTTGTATACCAGCCAGATTTGCCGGTAACCCTCCCCACAGGTCCCAGGACCTGAAATAAATAAAAAAGGTGAGTGTCTCATCCTGAATCCTGGTATCGATCGATCTGAGACACGGCGGATCAACCAGGGTTAGGTCCGACGGGTGAGCCACCTGTAAAACCATCTGGTTGTTACGTACCCCGTATTTTTTATAAGTATCTATTATCCATTCAATCTGGTTTAAATAAAGGACTCCATCTTCTTCAAAAACGGTCTTTTCATCTATCTCCCTTTTATCAATAATTTCCCTGTTCTCTTTTTCCCACCAGGCCAGCTTATTGCCGGTCAGCGGTACTTTGGTAAGCCTTTCGCCGTAGGTATAGGACTCTCCGGGTTGTTTTTCACCTGTCATAAGGTATTCGATATACGATCTTTCATATCCGTTCCCTCCATAAATATATGATTCTTCCACCGGGTTTGGTATCCCGCAGGTCGGAGGGATGTCCGGCAACAACGGTTTAACAAAAGGATGGGTGATGTGGCCACAGAAAAAATCATACTCGAGTCTGGTCTGCCCCGCATAACTTCCCCGGTCTATCTTAAATTTACGACCATGGTCCAGAATATCGTTAACCGCCTGAAACCAAAGATCCGGAAGGTCTCTGGCTTTTATAAAATGAATTTTCATCTCCGTAGATCCGGTTATTATACTTGAAAACGACAGTTATTGATCCATTTTTACCACACAGAAAGTGTTTGCGACTCTAATAAAATTGAGCGTCGTACCCGCTCATGCCTGTAAAATCAACTGCTCGATCTATCTCCTGCAAACGTTTTTTTAAATATCCAGAGTGTTGACCTCTAAGGCGTTGCTGTAAATAAACTCTCTTCGCGGTTCTACCTCTTCTCCCATAAGAATGGTAAACGTTTCATCTGTATCTACCACATCCTCAATCCTCACCTGCAAAAGGTTTCTCTTTTC
Source organism: Thermodesulfobacteriota bacterium (assembly GCA_034189135.1). NCBI lineage: Bacteria > Pseudomonadati > Thermodesulfobacteriota > Thermodesulfobacteriota bacterium. Next base: position 36,609 of record JAXHVO010000035.1, read on the forward strand.
GGGATTCATGGTTGTTTCCCATAGCTGTTCCGGATTCATTTCTCCCAATCCTTTGTATCTTTGAATGGATAGTCCTTTTTTTCCTTCATTTATCATATAGTCAAGCAAGCTTTGTTTATCTTCAAGTTTTATCGTTTCTTTATTATTATCATTATTAAAAATATGAAAACGAACATTATGATACTTTAGTATTTTCTTTCCTATCACCAGTCCTTTTTGAAATTCTTTGGAATATATAAGGCTTCTTCCAATTTTTATGGGATTATTGGCTACCGGGTCTTTTTCAACAAATATTTCTTGTTGTTTTCCATGAACTGTATTTCTTATCTCCATTTCATATACATCTCGTTCTTCATTCCATGATGTTTCGCCTACATCATACCCTTTTTCAATTAACCGCTCCCTTAATTTAGACATCTTTTTCCTGTCTTGAAGAAATTTTTTATCTTCAACACTTTCTTTAATGAGTAATTCTGCGATTTCTGTCTTTAGTCCTTTTCTATTAAGCTTTTCCATAATGGAGAAATATTCGGCAATATCTCCGATTAAAATATAAAGGTCGTGCCCCTTAATTATCTTTTCGCCCGCCTTTATACTTTTACTGTTACATGTTCTTTTTAATATATAGTTTTTTAGTTCTTGCTCGTCTTTAATATATCTTTCATTTTTGCCTTTACCCACCTTAAGAAGCGGCGGTTGGGCAATATAAAGAAATCCTTTATCAATCATTTCCGACATCTGTCGGAAAAAAAAGGTTAACAAAAGTGTCCGTATGTGTGAACCATCAACATCAGCATCCGTCATGATAATAACTTTATGATATTTAATTTTCTCAATGTTATATTCTTCTTTCCCCACACCGGTACCCAAAGCGGTGATGATATTTTTTATTTCCTCACTTTTTAATATTTTATCAAATCGGGCTTTTTCAACATTCAGTATTTTTCCTTTGAGTGGCAAAATTGCCTGAAACTTTCTATCCCTTCCCTGTTTTGCACTTCCTCCGGCGGAATCTCCTTCAACAAGAAACAGTTCTCTTTCAAAAGGATATGAACTTTGGCATTCCGCCAGCTTTCCGGGAAGTGTCGCATCAACCAGCGCACCCTTGTTTCTGGCGATATCCCTGGCTCTCTTGGCGGCATCCCTTGCTCTTGCAGCATCTACACCTTTTGAAATTATTTTCTTGGCTACGGCTGGGTTTTCTTCAAAAAAGCTCCCCAATTTTTCATTAACCAGGGACTCGACCAGCCCTTTTACTTCGCTGTTTCCCAGTTTTGTTTTAGTCTGTCCTTCAAACTGCGGTGATTTAATCCTCACACTGATAATGGCCGTAAGACCCTCTCTAACATCATCTCCGGTGATTTTTGCTTTAAGGTTTTTGGGTAAATTTCCGTTAGATGCATATTGGTTGATTGTTCGGGTTAGAGCGGCTTTAAAACCGATAAGATGAAAACCTCCTTCAGCCGTTCTTATATTATTGGCAAAGGAAAATATTTTTTCATTGTAGGTATCATTGTACTGAATGGCTACATCTATTTCCACGTCATTTTTTACCCCTTCAATAATAACGGCTTTATGAAGGGTGGAATGTCTTCTGTTTAAATACTCAACAAACGCTTTCAGTCCTCCTTTAAAATAAAATTCTTCTTTATTGTCAGACCGTTCATCTTCAATAATTATTTTTACGCCTTTATTTAAAAATGCAAGTTCTCTTAATCTTCTAATAAGAATATCGTAGGAAAAATTATCAGTGGTTAATATTTCCATATCCGGCACGAAATGAACCTTTGTGCCATTTTTTCTTGTTTTCCCTTTTTCTTTTAATTCGCTTGTCTTAATCCCTTTTTCGTAGGTTTGGTAGTAAATTTTGCCATTAGAATATATTTCTACTTCAAGAAAAGAAGAAAGAGCATTTACCACTGAAACACCCACCCCGTGCAGTCCACCTGAAACTTTATATGAATGATCGTCGAATTTACCACCCGCATGAAGCTTTGTCATCACCACTTCAACTGCCGGAATATTCTCTTTCTTGTGAATACCAACCGGTATACCACGTCCATTATCTTCCACACTCACGCTGTTATCGGTATGTATGATGACCTTAATGGTATCACAGTATCCGGCCATGGCTTCATCAATGCTGTTGTCAACGACTTCATAAACAAGATGATGAAGTCCGGCCATATCCACATTTCCGATATACATTGACGGTCTTTTTCTAACCGCTTCAAGACCTTCCAATATTTTTATATTATCTTCGTTATATATATTAATTTTTTCTTTCATATTTTCATACACTCACAAATAATTTTTATAATAGCGTCTGATGGCTAATTAAAGAGGTTTATATACAAGGCGGAGTGATTTTTCTGGGACGAGACTATACCCATAGTATGTCGAGTTCCGGAAAAATCTCACCAACGAAGTAGATGAGCCTTTTTAATTAGCCATCAGATTTTCATAGGCATAATTACACTCAGATAGGTTTTATCTTTTTCAGCCTCTATAATACACGGTTTTTCTCCGCTGCTAATACTTAATAGAATTTTTTCGTCGTCGATCACATTAATGGTTTCTATAAAAAACCTCGGGTTGAACATGGCTTCGACATTATCGCCATTGTAATCGATAATAATATCCTCTCTTGATTCACCAATCTCCGGATTGGTGGAATCTATTTTTAATTTATCTTTATCAAAAGTAAATATCACTCCTTTATAATCATCCGATGCCAAAATGGACATTCTTTTTAGCATCATTAAAAATAAGTTTTTATCCATTTTAATGGTATGTACATCTTTCTTGGTGGTGATGTCGATGTAATCTGGAAAGTCGCCTTCTAACAATCTGATTATGATTTTTTCGCTATTTTTTTTAATTATAAAATTATTATCTTTCACCCCCAGTTGTACCAGTTTTTCATCGTCGAGAAATTTGGTGACTTCATTTATTCCTTTTTTAGGTATTAGAATACTTTTATTAATGGGGATCTCATCATTTTTATCATATATATGATCAGCAGTAGAAAGTCTGCTGCCATCTGTCGATACCATCCGTAATAATTTTTTATCATCCTTTTCTATTATTTCTAAATAGATCCCGATAAAATGAGCCCGCTTATCGTCCGGAGAAGCCGTGATGATCACTGTTCTTTCAATCATCTTATTTAAAGCCGTAGGATCGATGTTAAAAAACTGAACTTCTTCTATCTCAGGTATATCAGGAAAATCATCTGGATTCATCCCAACGATATTGAATTCAAGCTGCTTTTCTTCAGCAGCATCGACCTTATCTCTTCCAATTTTAATCCAGTAATTTTCTACCTCATGTATCCTTATCAGCTCATCCGGAAATTCTCTTACAATTTCAAATAGTTTTCTTGCATTTAACGCTGCTGAGCCCTCTTTTTTTATTTCAGCCGAATAATAACCTTCAAATCCTGTTTCCAAATCTGTTGCAATAACGGACAGTTGTGAACCTTTAGCTTTGATAAGTACGTTGGTGGTTATGGCAAGATTTGTTTTTCTCCCGGTAAGACCCTGTACTTTAGCCAAAACGTTGGAGAAAACATGTCTGTTTATGGTAAAATCCATAGTATTTCCTTTAATATTGTTAAAATCTAATAGTTTTAATAAGTACGGTCAATAAATACAATAAACTTTTAACCAACTGATTATATATGTATAATATTATAAATACACATCAATAAACCGGTTAATAAATCACCAATAATTATTTTTTTTTTAAGTTGTACAAAAAAAGATGTTTATATAAAGATGTTTGTTAACAATTTATTGTCCAGATATAAACAACAGTATCATTTTATAGTTTGGTTTTTAAATGGGTATATTATAGAATTTTGCAAAAAAAACCAAAACACAATATTCTATAATTTAAAGGGCGGTAACATCAACATATAGTATATAACCCGATAAATAATAAATATATATAGAGTATTGAGGTAAAATATACAAGAGAATTTTGTGTGTTAACGCTATTTTTAATGAATAAGGAATGTAAGTGAAATTTATCGCCGATCTCCACATTCACTCTAAATTTTCTATCGCCACGGCCAAAAAGTTAGACCTTGAAAATCTTTATATTGCCGCCCAATTAAAAGGGATAACCGTGATAGGAACAGGTGATTTTACCCATCCGGGATGGTTTGCTGAATTAAAAGATAAACTTGTTCCAGCTGAACCGGGTCTTTATAAGTTAAAAGACCATCTGGCAAAGGAGTGTGATAAACAAGTTCCCCTTTTATGCCGGTCAAAGGTTCGCTTTGTTTTAAGTTGTGAAATAAGCAATATTTATAAAAAGGACGGAAAAGTAAGAAAAAATCACAATCTTATATTCATTCCGGATTTAGCAACGGCTGAAATTTTTAATTCAAAGCTGGATAAAATAGGAAATATAAAGTCCGATGGAAGACCGATATTGGGTCTTGATGCAAAAAACCTGCTCGAAATAATGCTCGACACTTCAGATCAGGCCTTTTTCATACCCGCCCATATCTGGACGCCCTGGTTTTCGGTGATGGGTTCTAAATCCGGTTTTAATTCCATAGAAGAATGTTTTGAAGACCTTACTTCACACATATTTGCCGTTGAAACCGGTCTTTCTTCCGATCCGCCGATGAATTGGAGAATATCCTCGCTGGATGGCCTCACCCTTGTATCAAATTCGGATGCCCATTCACCCATGAAACTTGGTCGAGAGGCAAATCTGTTTAATACAGATCTTTCATACTATGGCATCAGATCAGCCATAAAAGAAGGAGATAAAAAACGATTTCCCGGCACGTTCGAGTTTTTTCCCCAGGAGGGCAAATATCATCTGGACGGACATCGGAAATGTAATCTGCGTTTAACACCCAAAGAGACCATGAAATATAAAGGTATATGCCCTGTTTGTAATAAACCTTTAACATTGGGGGTGTTATATAGAGTTGAGGAGCTTGCGGACAGGCCTGATAATATAAATCCGCAACAGAAAAATCCGTTTTATAGTATTGTGCCATTAGCCGCGATACTATCCGAAATTTTAAAAGTGGGTCCAACTTCAAAAAAGGTTAAACAAAAGTACAATGATTTGCTGGAAAAATTTGGTCCCGAATTTAACATACTTCACCAAATAAATGAGGATTCTCTAAAAAAATCGGGAATTCCTTTATTGAGTGAAGCCATTAAAAGAATGAGAAACAAACAAATCACGCTTCAGCCCGGATACGATGGAGAATTTGGCAAGGTAATCATATTTACCCAGGAAGAAAGAGAACGGCTTTCAAAACAGAAAACGCTGTTTAATTACCAGCCCGTAACAAATGCGTCTAACCAACAACATGTGGAGAAAAAAGAAAAACCATTAAAAGAAGAAAAAAAACAGATAACCACGCTCAAAACAAAAAGAGAAACAGAACACGATATACTAAACTCATTAAATCAAGATCAGCAAAAAGCCGTCTTACATAAAAACGGTCCGCTGATGATCATTGCCGGACCCGGTACGGGAAAAACAAGAACCCTTACACACCGAATAGCCTATCTGATAAAAGAAAAGGAAGTACCAGCGAAAAACATACTGGCCGTTACTTTTACAAATAAGGCGGCCACGGAGATGAAACAAAGACTGGAGAGATTACTGGGAGGAATTAAACAATTTCCTCTTATGGTTACTTTCCACGCGTTTTGTTATCAGCTATTGCAACAACAGGACAACCTGTCAAAGATATCCGTCATAGATGATGATGAACGAAAAGCGACGGTTTTACAGGCGATAAATGATATCAAAAACAAAGGATTGAACATCAATGAAAAACCCAATGTTCTTTCAGACAAAATCGTCTATGCCAAACAGCACATACTTGGTCCTGACGACGATCTTAAAGACATTACTGGGGAAAAAAACACAGAACCATTTGCCCTTGTTTACCGGGCTTATCAAAACCTTTTATCCGCACAAAAACTATGTGACTTTGAAGATCTGATATATTTAGTAGTAAAACGTTTTGAACAAAATGATATCAAAAATAAACGATACACCAACAAGTTTAAATTTGTTTTTGTGGATGAATACCAGGACATAAACCACGGGCAATATAAAATAATAAAAGCGCTGGCTCCGCCGGATAAGCCAGCCGGCAACCTGTGTGTGATCGGTGATCCCAATCAGGCCATTTATGGATTTAGGGGTTCGGATATCAGGTATTTTAATCGGTTTACCAAAGATTACAGTGATAGCAAAATCATATCACTGACAAAAAACTATCGCTCCACCAAAGCCATTCTTAATGCATCGTATCAGATTATTAAAAACAGAAGCCCGATTCATTCAGCCAATAAACCAAACAAAACGGAACGATCAGACAAACTGACCACCCGGATTTATTCTGAGATAAAAGGATTAAAAAAAATATTAATCCTTGAATGTTTAACGGAAAAAGCGGAAGCAGAATCAATCTGCCATGCCATTGAACAAATGATAGGAGGAACGGGGCATCACAGTATTGATACCGGAAGGGTTAATGATTTTTATTCCCCAAAAGAAATGAGCTTTTCCGATTTTGCCGTTTTATACCGGACCAAAACTCAAAGCCGAATCATAACCGATGTTTTAAATAAAAGAGGTGTTCCTGTTCAAACGGTAAGCAGGGATGATATGTTTAACCATAAACATATTAAGCAACTTATATCATTATTAAAAATTGTTGAGGAGACCGGGTCATACAACGACCTTAAAAGGGTAATAAAGACCATATCGCCCGGAATCAGCAGCCAGACAGCGGATATTTTTTTATCCTGGGCGAAAAAAAATAAATTTTCTTTAAAAAAAGCCATAATTACCAGCAGTCGCTTTCCCATCACAGGGATGAGCAGCAAAAGACAGATCCGCTTTCAGACATTTTTGGATACTTTTTCAGGATTTAAAACCGAAACCAAGGAGATGGACGTTGAAGAGAAACTTTTATATATCACGGAAAACACCAAACTGAAAACGACCAGCAAAAACAACCCTGCGTCAAAAGATGTGTTTGACAAGCTGATTGATATGTCAAAAAAACACGGAAATAGTTCAAACGAATTTTTTACCACATTGACCCTGCAAAGCGACACGGATAGCTACTACCCACAGGCTGAAAAGGTGTCACTGATGACCATGCATGCCGCCAAAGGGTTGGAGTTTGCCGTTGTGTTTATTGCCGGTTGTGAAAAAGGCTATATACCCTTTGAAAGAAGTGGGGAAAAAAAGACAGACATCAATGAGGAAAGACGCCTTTTTTATGTGGCCATGACCCGTGCCAAACAAAGGCTGTATTTAACCCGGGCGAAAAAACGCACCATCTTTGGAAAAACGCTGTCCAGAGATCTCTCCCCATTTGTAGCAGATATTGAAAAGCAATTAAAAAAACAGGAAACACCCGTTCCACAGAAAAAGAAAAACAGACCGGTTCAACTGGAGCTATTTTAGCTAGTCTGCCAACCGAATTTTAAAGGTATCGCTTATTTACCCGCCACTTCTCGTTGACAGTGCTTGCAAATCTTGGCTTTCTTTTTTATTATTTCCGCACAAAAGGGGCATTCTCTGGTAAAAAATCTTTCATGTATCTTGTTGACTGATTTGGCAATTTCTTTTTCAATAATTTCATTGCCGACCGTAAGGTTTCGCAGCGCGTCGATGGCTTCCAGCTCTCCGATATCTCCTAACATTTCCGCTGCTTTTAATCGGACCTTGGCCGGTTCGGTCGGATCCAGCAGCAACCTGAGGACCGCGGGTGAATCCTTTGACACATAGCAATCGGCCAGGATGGAGAATCCCTTTTTGGTTGCCTGTTTTAAAGCCTCTTCGGCAGCCAGAATTTTGTCGTCGATAATCTGCCCGGTGGCACCCATCGGACTGAAAACAGGCATCAGTTCAAAGGTCTTTGTACCGGGATAATTCATGCATCTGTATGAGGCGGTTTGATTAAAATTTTCCTTCAGGTTTTCCCATCCTTTTTTGTACAACGGACAATCATCGTTAAAACAGAGAAAAAGATAGGGTTCGCCCCATCCCAACCCATCGCTGAAGGTAACCGGAGGAACTTCCCAGATGCTCATCTCTTTTTTGCAGTGCGGACATAGGGGTTTTTTCATGGATATTACTTTTTCAAAAACCTGCTCTTTGGTTTCAAATGTCATTTTGCTCTCCCAATTTTGATTAACAACTGCTTATTAACGTAAGTTCCTTTTTTTACCTGTCAACCATATGGAGTTTTATATCACAGTAGCCGCCAATATCTTTATGATAGAGGAACGCCCTTTGGATCCCACCCGCGAAGATGATAATAATCTTGAATCATCAGGTTCAGTTCTTCTGGTGTAATTCCTTGACCGTTCTTTAATTGCTGTTTATGCAATCGTGTCGGAAGGCTGTCGTGTTCCGCTTTCAAGCCTTCCCGTATATTAAACCGTCGAATCAGGGTGGATATCCGAGCGGCTCTTTGTTGAAGCGTTTCTTTATTCTCCTCCAGTCCGGTGGTGATTTGAAGAATCTGTCGCAAACGGTCCCAGGGATATAGATCCCGGTAAAACCGGCACAGGATAAAGGTATCAAAAATGGTCAGGCGGTCTTCAAAATCAATGAACATGTCGGCCTTGCCCTTAATTTCTGCCGGATCTATCAATCCTGCCAATTCCGGATTATGAAAGGTTGCCCTTAAATGGCATGCCCCACGGTCGGAAGTGGCAAACGCAAGCCCGCTTCCTTTTAACACCCGGGGATCATAACCCGGCGGTTCAAGCCCCTTTACATGGACAGCCATATCCTCGAGACCCCATTCATTGGCTGCATGTCGTATCCCCCGGGCAAGGGTTTGACCGATTCCGCTTTGGGTGGCTATGTCGTTAAGCAGATCTGCAATTGCATCCACATCTCCATATTCAATATTATGGTCGATTCTCTTTTTTGTGGCCGCCTCGATGGTAAAGGCGCACAGGTTACCGGCAGATATTGTATCCAGGCCAAGCCTGTCACAGATATCATTTAAGTAGGCAATCTCTTCAATGCTGTCGATCATACACAACCCCCCAAAGGCGAAAATGGTCTCATACTCCGGGCCTTCGATAACAAGCCCGGCATGGCGGCCATTTTTAACCGTGGTCATTCGGCCGCAGGCGACAAAACACTTGGCGCATGCTTTGGGGACCACGCTGCACTGTTCATGAAGTGCCTGAGCGCTGATTTTTTCCCAGTTCTCAAAAACTCCCTCATTCCAGTATCGGGTAGGGAATGCGCCGATTTTATTGGTGAGCGTGACCATATTCGGCGTGCCCCATTTTTTAAAGGCAATCGCTGCAGGATGATCCTTTGAGGTGGCCAATATCTCCTTGGAAAAGCTTTTCAAGCCTGTTTTATCCGATACCAGACGGGTTCTGTCACCCTGGAAAAGAAGCGCCTTTAAATTTTTTGATCCCATGACCGTTCCCGCACCGGTCCTTCCGGCACAGCGCCAGTGATCGTTTGCGATCACCGCAAACCGCACCAGGTTTTCTCCGGCCGGACCGATCACAGCAGCTCCGGATTTTTTTACCGCAGGGCCTGAGCTGTTAAATCTTTTCTGTACCGCATCTTCCGCAGCAAAGGTATCCATCCCCCAGATGTCCCCGGCCTGATGGAAACCGACTCCTTCCGGGTGGATTTCCAGTATACATGGCGCAGCGCTTTTTCCGCTAATGACAATGGCATCAAAGCCTGTGCTGTCGATGGCTTCCGGCACCCTGCCACCCGAGTAAGATTCAGAGTAAAAACCGGTCTGGGGCGACTTGGTGAAAACGCCGTAACGACTGGAACCCCAAACAGCGCTTCCGGTCACAGGACCGGTGGCAAATATCAGGCAATTGGCGGGGTCTAGCGGATCGATACCGGGAGGATTCAGTTCGGATAAGAGATAAGAAGCCAGTCCCTTCCCCCCTAAATAGGTAAAGTATATTTCATGATCAAGTTTAACGATGCTGTATTTTTTTTCCGTTAAATCAATTCGTAAAACCCTGCCGTAAAAGCCGTGCATCATTTATCCTCCGAAATCCGAGATAGCGGTACAATTATATTTTGATTTAAGTTTTTTTAAAACAGGTTCAAGTTCTTGTCCGTTCGAGTCCGGTTGCCGGATGGTCCCTCCCAGGCTTAACCCAGGCATGCTTTAGCCTTGTCTTTCTTGATGAAGAAGCTCGAGGGTCTGAAGGGCGATTTCCTGTTCCTCGTCAGTGGGAATGACCAGCACTTTCACCGGACTTTCCTCACTTTGTATTTCTCGACACGTTTTATTAGCTGTTGCATTTTTTTCCGGATCAAGGATAATGCCCAGGTTTTTTAAGCCCTGGCAGACCAACTCCCTGATCAACGGTGAGTTTTCTCCGATCCCTGCGGTAAAAACAACGGCATCGATGCCGCCTAAAACAAAAGTGTAAGCACCAATAAATTTTTTGATCCGGTAAGTGAAAACCTTAACCGCCATGTCAGCCTGTTTATTGCTTTTTTCACAGGCTTGGAAAATATCACGTAAGTCGTTACTGCCGATTCCGGCAAGACCCAATAGGCCACTTTGCTTATTCAACAGTTCATTAATCTGTCGAGGATCAAGCTGTTTGTGTTCCATAAGGTAAAAAACGATGGCCGGATCAATATCCCCGCAACGGGTCCCCATCATCAGTCCCTCCAGGGGGGTGAATCCCATACTGGTATCTATGCTGCGGCCTCCGTCAACCGCTGTAATACTGCACCCGCTACCAAGATGGCAGGATACGATTTTTAGTTCCTGCAATGGCCGATTGAGAAAGTTGGCCGCAGTCCGGGAGACATATTGATGGCTGGTGCCTTGGAAACCGTACCTGCGCACTTGGTCTTCCTGATATAGCGCATACGGCAATCCGTAAAGATAGGCATGTTGCGGAATTGTCTTGTGAAATGCGGTGTCGAAAACGGCTACCTGAGGAACACCCGGAAAGATATCCTCGCACGCTTCAACCCCCTCCAGGTTCGGCGGGTTGTGTAACGGGGCCAATTCAAAAAAGCTTTTTATAACCTGTTTAATCCGATCATCAATCACAACAGAGCGGTTGATCGTCTCCCCGCCGTGAACCACCCGGTGACCGATGCCGGCAATATCCATCCCGGGTTGAATATTGCCGGCATTTTTATTGGTCAGAAAATCTGCGATAAGTCTTACCGCCTGGCGGGTGTTTGCCACCTGTATTTCTTTGGAAGCCCGTTTACCTCCAGTTGTCTTCATGCTGATTTTTGTGCCTTTTTGCCCGATTCGCTCCACGATACCGTCGGCCATCACCTTTAGATTGTCTTTTTTAAACAGGGTAAATTTAACGGAAGAACTACCCGTGTTGATTATCAGAACATACATATCAAGTTTTTTTCCGTGTTATCTGATGATGGTAACATGGCCCGCAGCCGTGCAGTTACGGCAAGCGGCATGAGCAAAACAAGGACCTCTTTGAGAAAGGCATCGGCCTCGCTCCAGATGAAAAAATTATTTCCGACTCCAAGGCCTGAAAACGGAGGAATCTTCTCTCATTAACTCCACGATTACTTGGCGTTTAAATGGGCATATTTATCCAGGTAACGTACCGGCATGTTCAGCGCATCTCTTCTGAACGGTTCTGCCAGCACTTCTTCCCCACCCTGGACAATGGCATTGATCACGCACGGTTTTCCCGAAGCGATGGCCTGCTTCATCACATCGGCCACCTGGTCAGGATGATCAACGCGAAAACCCAGGGCGCCCATATCTTCCGCCAGTTTTTCATAATCCGGGTTTTCCGGGAGGTTTGCACCGACAAAGCGGTTGTCATAGTAGTCAATCTGGTTTTTCTTTTCAGCCCCCCACTCGTAATTGGTGGCCACAATGGCGATCACCGGAATATTTTCGCGGACAGCGGTCATCACTTCAGCCACACCGCTGATACCGTAAGCACCGTCGCCCTGAAAGGCGATTACCGGAGTATCGGGCTTTCCGATTTTGCAGCCCAGCGCCGCGCCATAGGCAAATCCGCAGTTTCCCCAGGATAGCGCGGAAATGTGCTGACGAATGCCCTCAAACTTCAGGTAGGCATTGATCATGGAGGAGTTGTTGCCGATATCGGTGGTTACGATGGACCCTTCGGGCAGAGCTCGGGTCCATTCCCGGTGAAAGCGACGGGGATGCATGGGTCGCGACTGTGAACCGGTGCTCCATTCAGCCAGTTCGGTACCCCAGATGTCTTTTTCCTTTTGTACATCGGCCAACCGCTGGTTGTTCTTTTCCATGTTCGGGTTTAATTCCCTGATTCGTTTGAAAAGCAATGCGGTAAACTCTTTAACATCACCGCAACTATACACATCGGCTTTTTTCGACAGACCGAGAGCGCTGATATTGACGTCACACTGGATAAGCTTGGCTTGGTCCGGCCAGTAGACCATGTCGTACTGAGGCAACGTTCCGAACGGTCCCAGGCGGGTGCCCAGGGCGATGACCACATCCGCTTTGTTGATGATCCGCATGGCCGCTTTGGAACCGCAGTAGCCGATAGGGCCGCAGGCCAAGTCATGACTGGCGGGGAACGTATCGTTATGAAGATAACTGTTAACCACCGGAGCGGTGATAAACTCTGACAGATTCCTGACCTCGGTCAGGGCATCCGCCTGGGAAACGCCACCACCGGACACGATCACCGGAAACCTGGCATGAACGATCAGTTGAGCCGCTGCTTCCAAATCCTCCATGGAACCCGCACCGCGTTTGATGACCGGTGTTTGGTAGATTTCGTCGTTGCATTCGCCGTAGAAAAAGTCACGGGGAATGTTCAGATGGGTGGGCCCGTTAAAATTCTTGGCCATGTAAAAACAGCGGCGGGCCAGTTCAGCCATCCGTTCGGGCCGGTTGACCCGTACCTGGTAAACCGTTTGTTTTTCGAACATGGCCATCTGGTCCAGTTCCTGGAAGCCACCGGTTCCAATGCCCATCGAGCCGGTTTCAGGTGACAGAGCCACCACCGGGGAGTGTGCCCAGTAAGCGGCCACCAGGGCGGAAACGAAATTGGCAACTCCTGGACCGTTCTGACCGATGCAGGCCTGGGGTTTGCCGGTTATTCTGGCCAAGCCATCTGCAGCATGGGTGGCAGCTTGTTCGTGGGCCACAGGAATGAAACGGATGCCGGCATCGGGAAACAGATCCAGTGCATCCATGTAAGCCGATCCCACAATTCCAAAAACGTTTTTCACCCCTTCTGCCACCATGGTCTCGACCAAGGCTTCACTCGGGGTCATCTTGACTTTGCTCACGTTGTTTCTCCTAAATTATCTGCTAGTTAAATGAATTGATTAAGGATAAAGGTATTTGTCATTTCGTATATCAGATATCTAATATCTGATACCCCGTCAACACAAATTGGAAAAACCAGTCAAGAGACATTTCCGCACAGGCCGATAGTTTGAAAAGAATTCCCGGCGCAAATAGCGTGACCCAATCAGGATGAATACGCGAATCGACAGGTATCGTTTTTCGATCATTAAATATCCAGAAATTTCGCACAATTTTCTTATTTAAAACGGAACATATTTATGACACCCACTATAATAAAATAGTGGTCGTCGGGCAGGCAGTCATTCATGCACGATAGTTAACGGTGAATAGTTCTGCGGTTGGGGAGTTTTTCAAACTTGTTGCAAAAAGCTTAAATATGGGAAGACAAGACCGATTCAAGCTCGCCCAAGCATCCTGTATAGAAATGATCCGCTCCTGTTATGATTTCCAGATGTGCTGTTGGATTCCACAAAGGGCGCATGGTTTTAATTCGATCGGCAGGGGCAACATCATCCTGGCTGCCGGTTACCACCAGCTTAAGGCAGGGGATTGAATGAACCGGATTAAAATCGACAAACCCGACAGGCGGCGACACCATGACCATATTCTCAACCAAATTGATCTTATTGATTGCCAGCGCATTGACCCAGGTGCCAAAGGAGTAGCCTGCCAGATTGATCTCTTTGATCCCTTTGTCTTTAAGGATTGAAAGTGCAGCACGGACATCTTCCTGTTCGCCTGCGCCGTCATCGTAACTTCCCTGGCTGTTTCCCGCGCCGCGAAAATTGAATTTTAAGGTGGTAAAACCTTTTTTTTGATAGGCACGGGCAATGAGATCGACAATAAAATTGTGCATATCCCCGCCATAAAGGGGGTGTGGGTGGGTAATGACCACCCCGTTGTCCATGCTGTTTTTATCGAGCAGGCCTTCCAATTGGTAATTTTCAGATAGAAAAGAAATGCTCTGTTCCATTATTCAATGACAAAATGCACGCGTCTGTTTTTTCTTTTTGATTCTTCGCTGCGGCTCTTATATGAGGGACATTCCTTCCCATAGCTGACAACGGTCAGCCGTGACGGCGATATACCCATCTTTATCAAAAAACTTTTTACCTCCCCCCCGCGCCTTGCGCCAAAGGCAAGGTTATACTCGGCGGTACCCGGCTCATCTGTATGTCCTTGAATGATTACCGAAATTTCAGGATTAGTTTTTAGCCAGCCGGCTTTTTTCTCTAACAATGCCTGTGCTGCTGAAGACAGGGAATAACTTCCTTTGCTAAAATAGATGTCTTCATTTTCGAACAGGTTCATGGCATCCGCCATGTCACGTTCCGCTTTTGCCGATGCTTCTCTCAGACGTTCTTCCTCGAGAATTCGCTGCTGTTCAAGCTCTTCCTGTCTTTTTATTTCGGCAAGTCGTGATTCTTCTTCCTCTTTCTGTCTGGCAGCCTCATCCTCAGATACCTGACTTAAAGAAGGCTCGTCTTCAATGGTCTTGCCGGCACATGAGATAAAATAGACATGACCGGGTAGAATAAATAAGAGGGCCAAACCGATCCACAGCTTATTTTTCATTCCCTTCTCCTTTTTTGCCGGGGTTTTCTTTATTCTCCATAGATATGCAGCCTTTCGTGGTACCATATCCCCAGGACATCAAAAATCTCAATATCGGCAAAGTATACCTTGGTGAGTCCGTGTTTTTTTGCAATATCCCCAATGGCATTGGAGTTAAACTCCGTATAAAGCCCGTAACCGGACACCGGCTCCTCTATATGGATGATTAACCCACGCGCCTGGCTATCCGTTACAGGCGTGTTGTGAAGATCTATTGTATATGGTAGCCTGTAGTGCTTGAAGACCCTGCCTCGTAAAATACTATTGTCAGAAAGACCTATGGACATACATCCGCTTATTAACGGAAGAAGCAAAAGCAGGCCTGCTAAAAAGATATATTTTTTAAGTGTCATGTGATGTTACCATCAATCCCCATAAACGATCACTCGCCACCGGGCATATATTCCGAAAAATATCTGGGTTGATTCCTGGTCCGCATGTTTTAAAACCGTAATATTTCCGTTTTTTGCTGCGGCCGCATAGCTGGCATCCCCCCATGAAACCAGCCAGAAGAGGCTGTAAGCTTCGGCAACTCCCACTTTGGAACCCAGTTCTGTTCTGTCGAGGTTCGAATCATAGGGAGTTTTGATATGCACATAGGCACAGCCGCTGAAGATTAAAATGACGGCAAGCAAAATTGCAAGTTTGAATCCGGATTTCATAACAACTCCTTATCATATGGATGGGTTTATCATCTTTATAGCAAAAGGGTTTTCCTTTTTCAATACAATATCTTCAATCTGAATTTCAGCAACTAAAAAACAGTTATTTAAAAAAGCTAAAGTTTTAACCGGTAATGACCGATGGATAAATCAGGAGGTTCATATCGTGGATATTATCGTTGGCGGCATGCCTTTTATCAAAAAGGACCCGCCCCAAGAAAAAATGGCTTTACGCTCCAATACAAAGCTGTTTCGCAAAGATCAGCGGAAAAACAAACAGGATCGGCGAAAGAGTGTAAGGGATGGTGTGTTTGTGTCGCTGTCGTATAAAAAAGATCGTCGAACGCAGCGGGATAGAAGAAAAAGCTATTAAGACCTGCAGGCCAAAGAGGGCATGTTGACACGGCCTATATAGAGGGCGATAGCAAAGACCAAATCACCACCAGCGTTACGGACAGGCAAAAGGTTCCGCATGGCAGAAAAATAGCCATATGCGGATGTTACTGGCTTTCCACCGGGGCCACAATCAGTTTTTGTCCGGGATGAATGACCGCCTCAGGAGTCAGGCGGTTTAATTTACGCAAATCATCCACCGTGATCCCGTAACGGCGGCTGATCTGATAGAGTGTTTCCTTGGCCTTGACCTCATGATAGACCGGATGCGCCATTTTTTGCGACACCTTTGCCGGTTCCGGTTTTTTGCTTTTAGCAGTTTTACGGCCCCTGTTTGGCGAGGTGTAAAGCTCATTGTTGATAATATCCAATTTTAAAGACGTTGACGTTTCAAACCTGTCGAACCGGTCGAGCAACAGGTCAAATTTTTTCCTCTGCGTATCAAAAAGTGTCAGTTCTTTATCGATGTCGGCCAGTTTAACAAGTCTTTCTTCAAGATGGGCCACGCGTTTCTCCAGGGTGACGATTTCTTTTTTGCTTGCCATATCAGTCGTTTTTGTGAGGAAAATGATAAATAATAAAATCATCACCACAAAACCAACGCCCAGCAAAATAATAGGCATGGGAGATGATTTTTTTCTGTCCCATATATGGCGCTCGTCTTCATTTAAATAATCCTCTCCGGTCACTTCCTCTATTGTGTCAATATACTCCTCATCCATGGTTCTTTCTCCTTTGATTCACCATTTTTAAAATGAATAAAATAATACATGTTGTGTGTCAAGGGAAAAGCAACACAATATATAGTGGATAGTGGGGAAAGGGGTCAGCGTTTTAGGAATACAGCCGGCTGGCATCCAGTTGGGTTTTATAGTATCGGTAATACTTAATCACCTTTTTGACATAGAACCGGGTTGCCCCGAAAGGCGGGATTCCGCGGTGCTCCCTGACTTTTCTGCTCCCGGCGTTATAAGCTGCCAGTGCCAGCTCCACATCTCCATCAAACTGGTTTAACAGCTTTCTGAAATAACGGACACCGGCATTTATGTTGTGTTCAGGGTTGAAAATGTCCTTTACACCAAGAGATCTGGCGGTTTTCGGCATCAACTGCATCAGACCCTTGGCGCCTTTTTTAGAAACGGCTTTGGGATTATAACTGGATTCAGCCATAATGATAGCCATCACCATGGCCGGATCCACCTTATAACGATTGGCCGCTTTGAGAACAATGGGCTGAAACAGATGCTCCGCTGAATTCCAGCTGAGAATGGGTCGCCTTTGATCCTGTTCGGCAACCGGTGGCTTTTCTTGCAAAGGATCAGAAATGATAGGCTGCCCGATATCATGCTCTTTCGCCACCACCAGAGCGGTCTTAGATTCCTCATATATCGACGGCATCACCATGCCCATAACGATTGCAACGACGGTTAGCCACAAAGCCAGGTTCATCGAAGGAGGATTTATGGGGGAGTCTTCTTTCATAACGAATCATCAATAAGGATTTAATGATCAGTATTATAATAGGGTAAATCGAGATGTATGTCAATAAAAACAGGGGACCATGGCAGGGTAAGCCCTTCGTGGTAAACCGATTCTATGCTAACAAATGCGTTTAACATGTTAGGTTCTTCTCCAAATTAGTTGGAGAAGAGGGTCCAAGGACTCCAGGGATCAAGGATTCCCCGATGACGGGATCTCCGTTTTACTACGACAAGTGTTTGTTTTCTAAAGATTTTATCAGCGCTTTTATAGTGGTTGTTAAAAAACGTTTCTTAATCTAAACGATTTTTCTTACAACCACATATACCGCAATTCCATATTTTGGAATTTATTTATGAAAAGCGGTACAACATTCTTTCGATCTCTGCTATGTCTTTTTTTGCTGTATCCAATTCACCTTTATCAATGAAGCCTAAATCTCCAGCTAATAATATCTGGGTTTCCAGTTCGCAAACCGAACCATAAGAAATGTAAAGCATCCTCATGTAATCAAGGGTTGTCTTTCTTCATTGGGGAATTTTGCTGTTATTAATATATCTTTAAACAGAGTTTGTATGACTCTCACCAGACATTCAACGCCTTGTAATTCTTTAGTATTTCACTCGAACCCTTGAAACCTTGGCTCCTTGAACCCTCTGGAACCACACCGACCCACTTGAAGATGATTCACATGCTTTGTCTGAATTAACTACAACTAATCGGAAGCTGATCCACATGTTATTATAAATGGGATTTATTGTAAGGTCATCAATTATGGGTGATACTTTTTACGCCACCATCAAAATTGCTGCAAGATACTGTTTACAAAATGATTGCAATCACGTATTGAAACATTGTCTCTGACCCTGTTTCTGCTTTTTTTATCAAGATGGAGTTTTAAAATGAATTTCAGGATAATTTTATATCTTTTTTGTGCTGTTATCTTTTCTGGCACAGCTGCAATTGCAGGCGAAAAGCCGCTGTCTTTAAACGAAATCATGGATAAGGTGGAAAAAAGATACGATGTGGACGATTTTTCATCGTATTTTGTTCAGGAGTCCACACTTAAAGCCATGGACATCTCGGACGTGGCTTCAGGAAGTATATATGTCAAGCGCCCGGGCATGATGAGATGGGAGTATGATAAGCCGGACAAACAAACAATCACCACCAACGGGGAAAAGTTATGGGTATATAAGCCGGATGACAACCAGGTGATGATCGGTAAGGCGCCTTCTTTTTTCGGGGACGGTAAAGGGGCGGGCTTTTTGTCCGATATAAAGCTGATTCGTGAAAAATTTGAGGTTTATTTTGAAAAACAAAAAAGTGATCATGACTACGTGTTAAAGCTGTTACCCAAAGAACAAACAGCGGGAATCACTGAAATTTATCTGGCAATTTCAAAAATAACCTTTAAAATAAAAAAAATTACCACGCGAAACCAATATGATGATGAAACCGTCATTGATTTGATTAATTCAAAATTTAATCTCAACCTGGACAAGTCGCTGTTTCACTTTATTGTACCCGAGGGGACGGATGTGATAATGATGGATGAATAGTGAGATGGTTTTTTTTACAAATTCATCGAAGTTAACTTGATAGGATAAACATGAAAGAAAAAATAAAACAATTACTTAAAGAAAAAAAAGCGATTATGCTGGCGCATAACTACCAGCCGCCGGAAATTCAGGACCTGGCGGATCTTTGCGGTGATTCATTGGAGCTCAGTATAAAAGCGGCCCAAACCGATGCAGAGGTGATTCTGTTTTGCGGCGTGCATTTTATGGCTGAAACAGCCTCGATTTTATCACCGGACAAGACCGTACTTCTTCCGGTAAAAGAGGCCGGATGCCCCATGGCGGATATGGTCACACCCGAACAACTGAAAGCCAGGCTGGATAAACTGCCCCCCATGCCGGTGGTGACCTATGTAAATTCGAGCGCATCTGTCAAGGCCATCTCTACAGTTTGCTGTACATCCGCAAACTCCATTGAGGTGGTAAACAGCCTGGATGAAAACGAGGTTATGATGGTTCCTGATCGAAACCTGGCGATGTATACCGCCTTACACACCGAAAAGAAAATACATCTGTGGGAGGGATACTGCCCGGTTCATGAGGGACTGACGGTCCAAGCCTGTATGACGGTTAAAGATAACTATCCGGAGGCCGTTTTTATGGCACACCCTGAATGCCGGCCGGAAGTACTGCAACTGGCGGATGTGATCGCCAGTACTTCGGGAATGATACGTTATGCCGCTGAATCCGCAAAGAAAGCGTTTATCGTGGGAACTGAAGTGGGCCTGGTTTATGCCCTGCAAAAGGCAAACCCGGGCAAGAAATTTTATCCCGCTTCAGCCGGTATGGAATGCATAGATATGAAACGGATTTCCCTCGATGATGTGGCAACAAGTCTCGAATTTATGAAAGGAGAAGTGAATGTGCCGGAAAATATCCGGGTACCGGCGCTAAAGGCGGTACAGCGTATGGTTGATCTGTCTCGTTAAAAACCGTCACAACGGCGATACCGCCATGGGGCCGAAAAGGTGCGAAGCATAAAAACGTCCAATTTTTAAATGTTATTTACGATATCCTCCGGTATATCCGCATTGGTATAAACTTTCTGCACATCATCACAGTCATCCAGGGTTTCCATCAGCTTGACCATCTGCAGGGCTTGTTTTCCCTCAAGGTTTGTGGTGGACTGGGGGAGCATGGTCACCTCCGCATCGATATAGGCAAAAGCCGCCTGATCGATGGCCGCTTTTACCGATTCAAAATCGTCCGGTTCGGTGATGATTTCAAAGGACCCGTTATCCTCGCGGACATCTTCCGCACCGGCTTCGATGGCGGTTTCCATTAAAGAATCTTCATCCACCTCTTTTTTTTCTATGGCGATATAGCCTTTTTTATCGAACATCCAGGCCACACATCCGTTTTCTCCCAGATTCCCCCCGTTTTTACTGAAAATATGGCGAATATCAGCCACCGCCCTGTTTTTGTTATCGGTGACCGATTCGATAAAAACAGCAGCCCCGCCGGGACCGTAACCTTCATAGGTGCTTTCTTCGTAATTCACTCCTTCCAGTTCACCGGTTCCCTTCTTTATCGCCCTTTCAATATTATCTTTGGGCATGTTTTCACTTTTTGCTGCGGCTATGGCGGTCCTCAATCGGGGATTGGCATCCGGATCTCCGCCACCCATGCGTGCGGCAACGGTGATTTCTTTAATGAGTTTGGTGAAGATTTTTCCCCTTTTGGCATCGGTGACCCCTTTTTTATGTTTAATGGATGACCATTTACTGTGACCTGACATAGTGACCTCCTGATTATAGTAAGCGTTCACGGAACGCTGAAATTAGAAAATAGAAATGGGACATTTGGCCTTCATGCTTTTGTGCTGCTCTCGTTTCATCTCTTACGAGTTTCTACTTTCCAGTTTCGAGTTTCAAGCCGTGAGCGGCTAATGATTATAACGCCTTCTTTTTTTTAGCGATAATATAAACTTCCTTGCTTGCTTTGCGACTGCTTTTGGGTTTGAAAATATGGCAGGTGGCAAAACAGCGTTTGACCGAATGTACAAATTGGTTAAAATCTTCTCCCTGAAATATTTTGCAGGCAAAGGCGCCACCGGGCAGCAGTACATCTTTGGCAATTTCAAGGGCCGCCTGGCAAAGATTAAACGATCTTGCCGAATCAACGCTTTTAATGCCGGTGGTGGAAGGCGCCATATCACTCATCACCACGTTAAAGTCATTTCCTATGGATGGGGAAAATGAATCAAAGGAGAAAATATCACCGGTACAGCTGGTCACATGCGGCGGAAGATTGATTGTCACCGGCTTAAGATCTATACCGGTCACATGTCCTTTATTTCCCGTTAGTTTAGCGGCATAAATCAGCCAGGAACCGGGACAGCAGCCCAGATCAAGCACCCGGTCCCCCTTTTTGATCAGGTGGCACTTCTGCTGTATTTCCTGAAGCTTGTAAACAGATCTGGCCGGGAAGCGTTCCTTTTTGGCCCGGTGCGCATAGTGATCGTTCCACTTACCGTGTTTTTTCCCTGATCGATTCATAACCTTAAGTATATTTCATGTCAAGTAGCGAGACCTGCGTGCCAAGCAAACCAGTTGGGAACTAAAATAGGGTTTCAATGCATTCAGCTATAGTTTTTATTCCTGTCATATCGATCCCGGTTATATTCGACATGCGTTTCAGGTTGCTTTCCGGGACCAGACATCGGGTAAAACCCATTTTCTTTGCTTCGCCGACCCGTATTCCTGCCTGGCCGATGGCCCTGACTTCACCGGTAAGTCCGACTTCACCCAGGACCACGGTGGCTTCCGGAATGGGTTTATCCAAAAAACTGGATGCCACCGCGGAAACAACACCAAGGTCAACGGCAGGTTCATCGATTTTTACCCCACCGGCGACGTTCATAAAGATATCATGGCCCATTAGATGCATACCTAACTTTTTTTCCATCACCGCGGTCAGGAGCGCCACCCTGTTTTGATCCAGTCCCAGTATGGTTCTGCGCGGTGTCCCGAAACTGGTACTGCTGGCAAGAGCCTGGAGTTCAACAAGTATCGGCCGGGAGCCTTCGATACTGGCGGTGACCACCGATCCCGCTGCGTTTTCCGGTCGCTCAGAAAGAAACATCGCCGAAGGGTTGGTGACTTCATCCAGGCCCTGTTCTTTCATTTCAAACACGCCGATTTCATTGGTCGAACCGAATCGGTTCTTGACCGCCCTTAGAATCCGGAAAATATGGTTTCGGTCGCCTTCAAAATATAAAACCGTATCCACCATATGTTCCAGAAGCTTCGGCCCTGCGATGGCTCCGTCTTTGGTGACGTGACCCACCAGGAAGGTGGGAATCCCGGACTTTTTTGCCATGAGCATCAGCTGGACCGTCGATTCCCTGACCTGGCTCACGCTTCCGGGTGCAGACGTCAGTTCCGCACTATACATGGTCTGAATCGAATCGATGACCAGCACCTGCGGATGGGTTTTTTCAACCATGGACAGGATGGAATCGAGATCGACTTCCGATACAACCAGTATATCCGGCGATACGGTGGAAAGCCTTTTGCTTCTTAAGCGGATCTGCTTGATCGATTCTTCGCCTGAGACGTAAAGCACCTGGCGTCCGTTTTTTGCCAGGCCATAAAGTGCCTGCAGCATAAGGGTGGATTTGCCGATACCGGGATCGCCACCGATAAGGACAAGGGTGCCCGCCACCAGCCCACCGCCCAGGGCACGGTCGAATTCCTTAATCCCGGTAAGCAGCCTGGTTTCATTTTTAAGATCAATGGTGTTAATGGGAACCGGCGCTACAGAAGATGCCGGCAAACTGCGCTTTACACCCCTGGCCTGTTTAAGTGTCTGTTTTTCTTCCACCAGGCTGTCCCAAGCCCCGCAATCCGGGCATCTTCCCATCCATTTATGGGCCTGATAACCGCAGGACTGGCAGCAGAATACTGTTTTGCTGGTTTTTTTCATGATGTTAAATTGGTTGAAAGTGTGTTATGGTTCAAATATGGATAACATGTCGGATGAATACGATCAAGATGGTTTACCTTTTTATTAACGTCTTTTTGCAGCTAGTCAGACTGAAGGTGTTTGGGATGAAGGGGGTCGGAAGAAGATGATTGCCATATCTTGGTGGAAATATCTGCTTCGTTCACCAAACACGACTTCAAGATACGTTTTTTCCTAACAGCCTTCAGTCTATCCACCTGAGTGGTTAGGCTTTTTTCTATTCCTACCTCTGTGCTTAAAGGTAAGGGATTAGTCCGAATCGAGAGATTATAATGATCGATTATCATATCCATACCAAACTTTGCAATCATGCCAGGGGGGTGATGGGCGCCTATGTGAAGCGGGCGTTGGAGAAGGGTTTGCAAGAAATATGTTTCCTGGACCACCTGACACTTACCGAGCCCGGCAACCGGCTGTCAATGACACCGGGCGAAGTCCCCTTTTATTTTCAGGCCGTACAACAGCTGAAAAAGAGTTTTAACGGTATGATCAGCGTAAAGGCGGGCCTGGAGGTCGATTTTAGCCCGGAGAATACGGATCGGGTGGAACAGATCATCGAAACGTTTTCTTTTGATGTGATCGGCAGTTCCATTCATTTTCCCGGAAATATCGATATCGTAAACAGCCAGTCGGACTGGAAACAGGGAAGGTTCGATACAGATGAGGTGTACGGGCTTTATTTTTCTCAACTTAAAACCATGCTCCAATGTGACTATTTTGATGTCATCTGTCATCTTGACCTGCCGAAGAAGTTTGGCAGGCAGCCGGTAAACGATTTTAATAAACAATTGGATGAAATTATCACCCGGATCAAAGATAAAGATCTTACCGTTGAGCTTAATACCGGCGGGTATAATCACCCGGTGGCTGAAGCGTACCCGGCACCCGGTATAATAAAAAAGTGTCATCAGGCAGGAATCCGCATGACCCTCGGTTCAGACGCACACCATCCCGACGACGTCGGCCGGCACTTTGACCGGGCGATTTCCCTGCTCCGAGAAGCCGGATACACGCACCTGGCCTCATTTACAGGGCGACAGCGTTTTGCTATTCCACTGGAAAAGCATGGGCCGAAAAGCGAAATGAAATAGCCGGCCGATTTTGGCTTGTTCTAAATGGGACACGGATAAACGCGGATAAACACGGATTTCACCGGTATTTATATACGAGTTTTTCATCGTTTAAAACGGAATATATTTATGAGAAACAGTAAAAAAAAGGATTCAAGGGGTCGAGGGGTCAAGGATACGAGGGGAACACTATAGTATTACAGGCTCTTAAAAGCTTAGTATAAGTTCTATAAACTCTGTTTGCACGTTTCCAGAATAATTAAAACTTCCTAAAAGAAGATGGATACGGCCTGAAATTACAACTAAGAGGACAGGATGTCTAATACATTGATAAAAATGATAGACAACAGGCACTTGAACCCTCGAGCCCTTGAATCCTGGAACCCTTTTCTCCAACTAAATTGGAGAAGAACCACTTATTATAATAAAAGGATATAACATATATGCGGCAAAGCGGAAGAGATGTAAAATTTTTTGTCCTCACTATTGGCTTTATGTTGATGATGCTGTTTGCACCGTCTCAATCCTTTGAAACAGAGCGAAAAGGCAATCATTTTGATTCCCTGATGGAGCAACTGGTCAACGACGGTTTTGATAAAGAAACTATAAAAGTCATTTACCATAACTCAAAAGTTGCTTTTGAAGCCAAAGGGGTGTCACTGTTTTTTATCCACAGTGAAGAAAGGCTCGATTATGACCAGTATTCGGTCACAAGCCAGATTAAGAAAGCCAGGTCATACATGAACAAGCACCTCGCTTCACTTTCGCGGGCGGAAAAGGCGTATGGAGTGGATAAAGAGGTCATCACCGCCATCATCCTGATAGAAACTCAGTGCGGCACCCTGCTGGGAAACAGGTCTGTGTTAAATACGCTTTCCACCCTGGCCAGCCTTTTTGATGTGGAGGTTCGGGAAAAACTGTGGAAAGAAATATCCAACACCCCTGAACTGACCAGGGGAAAGTTCGATCAAAAAGCGGATAAAAAATCAAAATGGGCCTACAGAGAACTAAAGGCGTTTCTTAACCACACCCTGTTTGAAAAAATCGATCCTGTGGCCATCAAGGGTTCATATGCAGGCGCCATGGGCATTTCTCAATTTATGCCGAGCAATATACCGGAACTGGCAAAGGACGGGAACAACGATGGCAGTATCGATCTGTTTAACCACGCGGATGCCATCGCCAGTATTGCGTATTTTTTAAAGCATCATGGATGGAAACCGGGTCTAAGCCAGCAAAAGGCGGAAAAAGTGGTCCACCATTATAATCACAGCGAAAGATACGTGGAGGCGGTATTGAAGATATCCAAGCTTCTGGAAGGCTGACGGTCTCGTCAATCCCGCTACGCCTTTTTATCCCGCTGCTTTTTAGCGGGGGAATTTGAACTTTTTACGAAACCGTCCAAATCTGACGATCTACGGGTTCAACAAGGACTGAAAATGACATTAAAAACGTTCGCTATATTTTTGGGATTATGCGTGCCTTTTTTTCTCATGACCATCTGGGCCATTGTCGATGCCGCCCAGAAAGATTTCGGTACGGTGGGGAAAAAAGCGTTCTGGTGGCTGATTGCATCCATTCCTTTTGTTGGATTTATTCCCTACTTTCTCATCGGGTTCAGAAAAGGAAAGAAACCAGATAATGGGTGAGATTAACCAGTCTCATGGCGGATGGTGCTGATCAACAATATGAGAAGCTTATTAACGAGAAAGGGATATGCAAATAGAGATCCTTGGAGCTGAGTCCTTAGGCGTAAGGGGTCTTTGTTGTTTGGTGACCACCAAGCACAGAAACATACTCATCGATCCTGGAACGGCTTTGGGCTACATGAGAGAAAAACTACTGCCTCATCCGGTGCAGATCGCTGTGGATGAAAAAGTGCAGCAAAAGGTCATACGTGCCTGGGGAAATGCCACCGATATCGTGATCAGTCATTTCCATGGGGATCACGTCCCTTTGGCCGATGCCAACCCCTATCAGTTGGACATAAAAAGACTGATTGGATTGAATGAAAAACGTAACATATGGACCAAAGACCCGTGCCATTTTTCTCCGACTGAAACACAGCGGGCAAAACATCTTTCTTCCTTGCTGCAAACCGATCTGATTCCAGCCGAAGGTAAAAAAAAAGGGTGCATGTCATTTTCTGAGGCGGCACCGCATGGAAAGGCAAATGACCGGATGGAAACCGTCATGATGACCAGGATTGAAGAAGACCAGGTTTTTGTTCACGCATCGGATATACAGCTTCTCGATGATGAGACGGTGTCTTATATTCTGGCCTGGAAGCCGGACATCCTGCTGGTGGGAGGGCCGGCCATTTATTTGTCCAGGTTATCGAATGGCCTGATTAACCGGGCCTGGAAAAATGCGGTAAGGCTTTCTGAAGCCATCGATATGGTGATTCTCGATCACCATCTTATGCGGAGCCATGAAGGCCTTGACTGGATAGCGCGACTGAACACTGGGAGCGGAAAAGCGGTGATGTGTGCGGCAGATTTTATGCACACGCCCAGGATGCTGCTTGAGGCCGATCGCAGAGAGCTATATGAAAAAATGCCTGTTCCCGTGGGATGGCATGAAGATTATGCGGCAGGCAAATCCAGCACCGACGATTTTTGGCGTTCGGCAAAGTCATCATCTATTGTTGCAAACTAAATTTTACTTGCTGTTAACGCAATTTAATGGCTGTCTCTCAATGATGAAGTTGACTTAACCCTTAGTGCGGCGGGCCGGATGTGGAGATATCGCTTAAACAAACGCTTTTTAATATAAATCAATTCAGCAAATAGTCTTGACATGAAAGCCTGTTTTCTATATTCATGGCTCAAATACAGGTCCCATCGTCTAGTGGTTAGGACGCTGGCCTCTCACGCCAGTAACACGGGTTCGAATCCCGTTGGGATCACCAGGAAACCAAGAGAGCCTCGAATGTGGGGCTCTTTTTATATAGGTTAGGACGTCCCGCTTTTCAGCGGGATAACACGGGTTCGAATCCCGTTGGGATCACCACCAATATTCATAAGGGTTTACGGGAAACAGTAAGCCCTTTTTTAATGTCCTATTTTTTCGTTTCCAGCCCTATTTCCAACCTCAAATCGCTTTATTTCTATATTTTAGGTAATCGGCAAAGAGTTAATCAGCCAAATATTTAGAATTCCGGACAATTTTTATCAAATATGTTATCATATGCACCTAAAAAACTGGCTTGTTTCCACTTCAATCCAGTATCCAAAAGTTTTAAACACGATTTCTATCTTTGAATTTATGAAGCTTTTGGGGCGTAGTCGGCTACTTTGTTAAATTTCTGTAGAAATAAACGGTAAAAGTGAAAAAGTAAAATAAACTAATGCATATTTTACTTTTATATGATAAAGTAAAATATAAAAATCTATATTTTACTTTGGGAGTGTTATGAATATTAAGGATTTCAAAGCAGGTTCATATGCCAAGGGATATGAATATCACTACTTTTTACCTGAGAAAATTAACCATTCCTTTTTTTGGGTCGATGAGGTTATCAATAAACTGTTGGAAAAAGCCTCATTTAAACTCGGGGAACTAAATTCCTTTTCCCGATTTGTGCCTGATACAGACATGTTCATCATCATGCACATTTTTAAGGAGGCAGTGGTTTCCAGTCGAATTGAGGGCACCCGAACCAATATCGAAGAAGCGTTTATTGAAGAGAAGGCAATTGATCCGGAAAGAAGAGACGATTGGAAAGAGGTGAATAACTATGTAAACGCAATGAATGAGGCAATAGGGGAACTGAAAACGCTCCCATTATCTAATAGACTTATAAAAAATACCCACAAAATACTTCTTTCCAGCGGCAGGGGCGTTCGTAAAAATCCGGGTGAATTCCGACAATCTCAAAACTGGATTGGTGGAACAACTCTCGCGGATGCGGTGTACATTCCTCCAGTGCATACTGAGCTGCCGGCCTTGATGTCTGATCTTGAGTTTTTCCTTCATAATTCCGAGATAAAAGTGCCCCATTTGGTGAAGATAGCGATAGCCCACTACCAGTTTGAGACCATTCATCCGTTTTTAGACGGTAATGGCAGGATAGGACGATTGCTGATTACTCTTTATCTGGTATCAAGCGGTATTCTGGATAAACCGCTGTTATATCTTTCTGATTATTTTGAAAAAAATAAGATACTGTATTACGATAACCTGACATTTGTTCGAACCAAAAACGACCTTGGTCAATGGATCAAATTTTTTTTGACAGGGGTTATCCAGACTACAGAAAACGCGGTTGCAACATTAAGGAAGATTACGGATTTAAAAGAAGCAATTGAGATGGAACGTATCCTTATTATGGGTAAACGTTCGAAACCGGGTATAAAGTTTTTGCACCGACTGTTTAAAAAACCAGTCGTGACTATCAAGGATGTGCAGTCAATGACCGGCCTATCTCCCAAGGCGGCCAATGATCTGGTTCGGGCTTTTGTTGATCAAAAAATACTGATTGAGACGACCGGCTATCAACGAAATCGGGTTTTTGTGTTTGATGAGTATGTGAGAATGTTTTGATGATTGAATGGAAAAGAAAGAATTGTTGTGGTCAAGTAAAACCGGACACTTTTTGTTAAGCCGCTTTGCGGCATTGTTCTTTTTCATAGGCGAACGGAGTTTTATAACCGAGTGTCGAATGCAGCCGAATGGAGTTATAGTAG
>JAXHVO010000036.1 GCA_034189135.1 Thermodesulfobacteriota bacterium
AGGTAGCCAAGATTTGATTTACTACTGGCTGCCATCATTTTGAACGGTAGTAATTTAATGAACGAACATAACCAACCGGCTGGCTCGTAAAACCATGACTTTTCGTTCAGGCACTATATAGATCTTTTCATTGGGGAACATAACGATGGAAAAGCGTTTTTCCAGATCAGCAACGATGATTCCCAGTTCGGGACCTTTTAGAACTTCAATGCAGATCATGTTATTTTTGACATAGGCTTTTCCCTGATTGGTAACACCCTGCTTGGTGTTGATCCAGTCTGCAGTAAACTCCGCAGCATGAGCCGGAGCATAGAAATGAAACAAAGCCAAAACTATTGCGGTGATACATCCAAGAATTCTTTTATGCATGATGTCTCCTTTTCCGTTTGTAATTGAGGCCATATCATCAAAAGAAAAAATTACCCGGACAAAATAGCCTCCGGCATTTTTCAATAATGGAATCGAGGCACACCAGTTTGGTATAAATTTATGAATATGGTGCTAAACTTCAGGCCAAGATCAAAACTGAATATATTTAAAGCCAGAATAAGCAGGTAATGATAAACGCTCTCTGTTATAAGCAATTAAACCGACTGAAATGAGTATGAATGAGAATCCATGGCGAAAGAAGACAGGCTGTTTCCGAGAATACCGTATAAATTCATAAGAATGTAGAGGTGACTGATGTTGGCAGTGTAGCAATAAATGGAATTGTTCGAAAAATGACTCAGGATGATTTTTATCATGATTATTAAACAAAAAATTCGATTTACCAAAGGAACCTGTTTTGCCGATAACTGTTTAATATATCCTTACCATATACTTACCCTTTTTGCTATGAAACAGATCACACAATCGGTGTGAAATTCATCACATTGTTTCTCGGATTCGATATTTCTCAGTCCTAAAATCAGGTTTTATGGAAATTCAGGGGAATGTTTTCGCTTATCGTGTTGATTTTATGAGATATGTCTTTTTTCTTGACTTGAATGCCTTTTAGGAATAATTTTGAAATCGTTTTAAAAATAGTATGTAGAAACAATTTCAAGGGTATATCAGATGGCCGAAAAAGTGTTTGTCGCAGAAAACCATATGGCGGTATTTGAATGCCCGCAATGTAAAATAGCAAAGAGAGTGGATGTTTCCAAGTATAAGGATATCCACCAGGTGGTCAGGATAAAGGTCAAATGCCCATGTGGACATTCCTATAAGGTTGTTCTGGAAAGAAGAAAATATTTCAGGAAAGATGTTAATTTCCCGGGTACATATACGCATGTTCTTCCCGATTACAGAGAAGACAAGGGGGCAATGACCGTAAAAAATCTGTCCCGCGCAGGCGTCAAGATCAAACTCAATGCTGAGAAAGACTTCAAAATAGGCGATATCCTTACCGTGGAATTTCGGCTTAATGATCAGCAAAGGTCATTCATCAAAAAAAAGGTTGTAATAAAAAAAATATCCGACCTTTACTTGGGTGTTGAGTTTGGTTCGGTAGATTCTTCTGACCCAAGCGATAAGGCCATCGGGTTTTATATGTTTAACTAGCACAAGCCAGGGTAAAGCTATTTTTAAGATATTGTGTTCTTGGGGCCAAACATCTCTTTTTAGATGATTTCATTTTTCCCAATGCAGTTGCCAGACAATAAAATTTGCTCAAGATTTCCACAGGTTTTCCGATATAGTATATCAGGGTGAGTAGTACAAATTATTTATTCAAAGGAGCGGGATATGCATACCTGTACCTACTGCGGAAAAACACATCATGTCGGATTTGTTTCCACACGGCTGGCAGGCACGGACGGGGTTTCGCTGGAAACCGAAAAATGGACGGATGTTTTTGAAAACGAAGGGTTTTGCTGTTTTTATTTTGCAGGAGAACTGGACAGGCCGGAGAAATGTTCATACCTGGTGGAGCAAGCCCATTTTAAACACCCGGATATAAAAGATATTCATCGAAAATGTTTTGGAGTAAACAAGCGCGACAGAAAAACCACAGATAAGATTTACCAATTAAAGACGATTTTAAAGGATCACCTGTATAAATTTATCAAAAAATTCGATATTGAGCTCCTCATTCCGCAAAATGCCTTAACCATTCCGTTGAATCTTCCATTAGGGATTGCCCTTACACAGGTCATTTCCGAAACCGGAATTCCGACCATTGCACACCATCATGATTTTTTCTGGGAACGGCAGCACTTTCTGACCAACGGGGTCTGGGAATATCTTAACATGGCATTTCCGCCCCATCTTCCGTCAATCAGCCATGTGGTGATAAACTCTTCCGGGGATCATCAACTGGGTCTGAGAACCGGTATTTCATCCACCATCATTCCCAATGTGATGGACTTTGAAAATTCACCTCCTCCGGTTGATAAATATGCTTCGGATGTTCGCCAGGCTCTGGGTGTTGAAGATGATGAACTTTTGATTTTACAACCCACCCGTGTGGTAAAGCGGAAGGGGATTGAGCATGCCATCGAGCTTGTCCACAGACTGGGGATGAAAGCAAAACTGGTTATTTCACATGCGTCAGGTGATGAGGGGTATGACTATCAAAACAGGGTGAAGGAATACTCAAACATGCTGGGGGTGAATACTGTTTTTGTTTCCGAGATTATTAATGAGCGCAGGGGAAAAACCAAAGACGGAAGAAAAATATATACCCTGGAAGACATTTACCCCCATGCCGACCTCGTCACTTACCCGTCCAACTACGAAGGCTTCGGCAATGCCTTTTTAGAAGCGATTTACTTTCGTAAGCCCATCGTGGTAAATACGTATTCGATTTATTCAATGGATATCAAGCCGAAAGGATTTTCAGTGGTTGAACTTGACGGATACGTCACGGAAAAGGCCGTTGAGCAAACCAGACGGGTTCTGCAAAATCCTGAACTTTGCGAAAGAATGGTTGAAAAAAACTACCAAATTGCCACCCGCTATTTTTCCTACAAAGTCCTGCGGAAGAAGCTGAAAGCCTTGATCTTTGACTGCATTGCCTGCCATCCCGGCGAAAATTGCTAATAAATGGGTTCCAATCCACACAGGCTCAAAACAGGAGTAACAGCCGGCATCACCAAGGGGTGGAGTGGATTTGTCTGGATGTTGCAGATTATTATTCCCATCTCCTTTTTCACTTCACTTTTAAGCTACAGCGGCTGGATGGATAGCATCGATTTTATGTTACAGCCGTTGATGACCCTTTTAAATCTTCCATCAATGGCTGCTCTTCCGATTTTGGTTGGCATACTTACCGGAATTTATGGAGGTATTGCGTCCATGGTCGTGCTTCCCTTGACCGGCGATCAAATGACACTTGTTGCCGTTTTTCTCCTGATCGCCCACAACCTGGTCCAGGAGGGAATTGTGCAGGCCAAATCCGGTATTCATCCGTTAAAGGCCACCCTTTTCCGTCTCATTGCTGCGGTCATTACAGTGATCATTGTTGGCCGGTTTCTCAAGCCGGACACACCGGCAGTCATGTCGCAAGGCATATCCATGGCGGTCACCCAACCATTTATGGCCATGCTGAAAAACTGGTTTGTGGCCTCTTTTTATCTTTGCCTTAAGATGTTTGTGGTTATCATGGCCCTGATGATTCTTCTTGGAATAATGAAAAGCTATAGCCTCATTCATCATATTGCCCGGGTGATCCGTCCTGTTCTAACGGCAATAGGGCTGAATCAAAAAGTCGGCATTTTGTGGATTACTGCAGCTGTGTTCGGGATTGCATATGGTGCGGCAGTCATAGTGGAAGAAGCCAAAGAAGGACATTTTAACCGGGAAGAGCTTGAAAAACTTCATATCTCAATTGGAATTAACCATGCCATGGTTGAAGATCCGACCCTTTTTTTAGCACTCGGACTCAATGCATTCTGGCTATGGGTTCCCAGGCTTATGGCAGCCATACTTGCCGTGCATCTCTATGCTTGGTGGCACCGGATAAAAAGCCGCTAGGCCCAGAATGATTTTTTCCATAGAAACAAACAGTCGTTTTTCAATCTTAGCTTGGTTCATCCGGGCAATCGCCTATTCGCCCGTTACAAGACTTAACAAATGAGATAGACATCTTAAACGCCCCCTATCTTCTCAGTTAAACCCATACAGGCAGAGACGATCAACGCTGCCGTGGGATTCTGTCCCCTGGGGCTGGCTCAAATCTAATTGAAGCGAGATAGCTGCCGTACCTTCATTTCTAGATAAGATTGTTATGTCTTGTAACGGGCGAAAAGGCGATTGCCCGGACGAACTTTAGGTTTCATATTTCGTTGTGCCAAGTCGGGCATGAAAATTTTTGAGAATTACTATAAAAAACTCCGATGCAAACATCCAAAATATATCCCGAGGCATCATTAAATGAATACATGCTCACTCAGACAAAAGGCGCCGCCAAAAGGGATAACCTGCATGTCATATTTAGCTTTATATCTATAAATATCCAAAATAATACAAATTAAAATATTTTGACGTTGTGCATGAAATATTTTTATTTCTTCTTGACATCCGATTTGACACTCTGATAAATTGAATGAACATTCATTCATAAAATTAAATTTGACGCTGCTATTTACAGGGAGAGACGATCATCAGCACTTATAATAAAAATGATAAATACAAACGTATTCTTGAGGCTGCTGTAAAAGTATTTGCCAAGCAAGGTTTTTATCAGTCAACCATTTCTCAAATCGCCAAAGAAGCAGGAGTTGCTGACGGTACCATCTATCTTTATTTTAAAAATAAAGATGACATTCTGGTGCAGTTTTTCACTTACAAGACCAAGCAGGTATTTGAGCGATTCAGAAAAGAGGTTGAAAAAGGTAAAACCACCAAAGATAAACTTTTAAATCTTATTCGCCATCATCTTAAGGTGTTTCAGCGCAACAGGGATATGGCAGTATTATATCAGGCCGAAACACACCAGAGCCACCGCCTGGCGGAAGATCAAATCAAAGAAATGTCCAAGATGTATCTTGATATTATTTCTGAAATTGTTGAACAGGGGCAGCAGCAAGGAAGTATTAGAAAAGACCTTTATTTGAGTCTGGTTAAGCGTTTTATCATAGGCTCTGTTGATGAAGTCATCAATACATGGTTACATTCAGACGGTAAATACGACCTGGTTTCCATGGCTGATCCGCTGGTTGAACTTTTCATCAGGGGAATCGGCAGCAATGAATAAATTTAAAATGGGTTTTGCT
Organism: Thermodesulfobacteriota bacterium; assembly: GCA_034189135.1. Classification (NCBI taxonomy): domain Bacteria; kingdom Pseudomonadati; phylum Thermodesulfobacteriota; species Thermodesulfobacteriota bacterium. The sequence goes on from JAXHVO010000036.1 coordinate 5,199, forward strand.
TTTTTACACGCCATCAATATTGCCATAGGCGATCAATAAACATTAAACAAGGAGAATAGACCATGGCACAGCAAATTGCGGATAGAAGGGATGTCGATTTTATACTTCATGAGGTTTTACAGGTGGAGCAGCTCAGCAAGCATGAAAAGTTTGCCGAATTTAACAAAAAGACGGTGGATCTGATTGTTACGGAAGCGCGTAACCTGGCGATTAAAGAGATCCTTCCCACACGGGAAATCGGTGACAAGGAGGGTCTTCAATTTGATAAGGGGAAGGTAACCATTCCGGAATCTTTTCACCGGGCGTATGAGCTTTTTAAAGAGGGCGAGTGGCTGGCCATGACCGAAGACCCGGACTGGGGGGGGCAGGGGATGCCCAGATCGGTTGCCATGGGGGCCAATGATTATCTGGTCGGTGCTAACCTTGCTTTTATGATGTATCCCGGGCTGACCCATGGCGCAGGAAAGCTTGTCGAGACATTCGGGACCGATAAGCAAAAAGAGCTTTTTTTAAAAAAGATGTATACGGGGGAATGGACCGGAACCATGCTGCTTACGGAACCTGAAGCAGGATCAGACGTGGGCGCGCTGACCACCTCGGCGGTTAAAAATGATGATGGAACCTATTCCATCACCGGAAATAAGATTTTTATTTCCTCCGGCGAACACGACCTGGCGGAAAACATCATTCACCCTGTTCTGGCCAGAATTGAAGGAGCGCCGGAAGGAACCAAAGGTATATCCCTTTTTCTTGTTCCCAAGATATGGGTTAACGATGACGGAAGCCTGGGTGAGCCCAACGACGTTGTCTGTACGGGCATTGAAGAAAAAATGGGAATTCATGGGAATTCAACTTGCTCCCTGTCTCTCGGAGGAAAAGGAAAGTGCAGAGGAACTCTTCTGAGTGAAGAAAACAAGGGGATGCGAGCCATGTTTATCATGATGAACGAAGCCCGCCTCCTGGTAGGATTGCAGGGATTTTGCTGTGCCAGCACTTCCTATATGTGTGCGGTGAATTATGCCAAGGAACGGGTTCAGGGAAAAAACTTGCTTCAAATGATGGATAAAAACGCGCCATCTGTACAGATTATACAGCATCCCGATGTCAGACGGCAGCTTCTGACTATGAAAGTTTACGTGGAAGCCATGCGGAGCCTTATTTATTACATCGGGATGTGTGAGGACCGGATTTCCATTTCAGACAGCGATGAGGAAAAGGAAAAGTACAAGGGAATCATTGATGTCCTGATTCCTGTCGCCAAAGGGTATGTGACCGACAAAGCTTTTGAAGTCTGCAGTTACGGCATGCAGGTTTATGGAGGATACGGATATATTAAGGATTATCCCGTTGAGCAGCTTCTTAGAGATTGTAGAATTGCCATGATTTACGAGGGAACCAACGGCATTCAGGCCATGGACCTTTTGGGCAGGAAGCTGGGGCTGAATAATGGAAAACCGATTATGGATCTTTTGGGAGAAATGCAAAAGACGATTGCCCAGGCCAAGTCGGTTGAAGCGGTAAAAGATTTTGCCGTCAAATTTGAAGAAGCCTTAAACAAACTGGGTGAAGTGGCGTTGCATATGGGACAGGCAGCCATGTCACCCAAGGTTTTAAATGCCTTTGCTTTCGCCCATCCATTCATGGAAGCCACCGGCGATGTGGTTTTTGCCTGGTTGTTGTTGTGGCGTGCCACTGTAGCAGCCACAAAGCTTGAAGAAGGTGCCAAGAAAAAAGATATCGCCTTTTATGAAGGACAGCTTAAAAATATTGAATTTTTTACCCACTCCATTTTACCGATCACTCATGGAAAAATGGCGGCCATTCTGGATACAAATGGCGCGGCGGTCGAGATGTCCGAAGCTTCCTTTGGCGGATAGAGTGAAAGGTGGAAGGTAGGAGGTGGAAGGTGAAACGAATGTTAACATTCTCTTTCAACCTTCGTCCTTCAGTCTTCCACCTTTATCCTTATACCTTTTCCAGTTTTGCCAGTTCTTCTGCTTTCAGGTCTTTTTTAAGAACCTTGCCCACATTGGTTTTGGGCAACTCATCTCTAAATTCAATCATGGTCGGCAGCTTAAAGGTGGCTAGCTTGCCCTTACAGTATTCCAGCAACTCTTCCTCGGTTGCCGTTTCTCCTTCATTGAGCACCACAAACACTTTGGCCTGCTCACCGCGTGACGGGTGAGGAACACCTATGGCCGTGGCTTCCATAACCTTCGGATGCTCAAAAAATACCTCTTCTATATCGCGAGGATAGACATTGAATCCGCCTGACAGGATCATGTCTTTTTTGCGGTCAACAATATAAAAGTAGCCTTCTTCATCCATCTTGGCGATATCTCCGGTATATAGCCAGCCGTCTTTCAGGGTTGCATTCGTTTCTTCCGGCATTCCCCAGTAGCCTTTCATTACCTGGGGACCTTTGACTATGATTTCGCCGATTTCTCCCACCGGCATATCAGTTTTGCCGTCATCCAGGCTTACAATTCGACAATCGGTATCAGAAATGGGAAGTCCGATGCTGCCGACTTTCCTCTTGCCGCCGGCAAAAGGATTGATGTGAACCACCGGTGTCGACTCAGTGAGCCCAAACCCTTCTACAATAACGGATCCGGTCTTTTGTTCAAAATCCCGAATCACCTCCACCGGAAGGGGAGCACTTCCGGAAAAGCAACCCTTAATCGATGTCATATCGGTATCTTTGATTTTAGGGTGATTGAGCATACCGATGTACATGGTGGGCACCAGGGGGGCAAAGGTGGGTTTAAACTTACCGATGGCTTCCAAGAGGGGTTCCGGCTGGGGTTTTGGAACCAGCACATCACCCCATCCCATATATATGGCAAAATTCATGGCGGTTGACAGTCCGAACGAATGGAAAAAGGGGAGTGCACCCAGCATGATTTCTCCACCGGGACCAAAGGTGGGAAACCATGAACGAATTTGCTGGACCTGTTTGCTTAAATTGGCATGGGTCAGCATGACCCCTTTGGAGACGCCGGTGGTACCACCGGTATATTGATACATGGCCACATCTTCGAAGGAAAGATCGACTTTGGGAGGATTGGGGGATGCCCCTGCCAGAACCTCTTTCCACTTATAAAGATTTTCCGCAGATTTTACATCCGCAGCGAGTTTTTTCTTTTTAGCAACCAGTGGAAACAACAGGTTTTTAGGGAAGGGGAGATAATCCCCTATTGAAGTATAAATGATCTGCTTGATCGATGTCTTTGGTCTTAAATCGATCATGCGGTTGCCGAGCAGATCCAAAGTGATGAGCAATTTGGAATTTGAATTATTAAATTGATGTTCAAGTTCCCGGTCGGAATACAGGGGGTTGTTCATCACAGTAATACCCCCGATCTTCATTATGGCGTAATAGGCAACCACACAGGGAATGACGTTAGGCAGGAGAATTGCCACGCTGTCGCCCTGTTTAATTCCAAAATCAGTAAGCACCGTGGCAAAGCAATCGACCATGTTTTTCAACTCACGGTAAGTCACCTTATATCCCTGAAAAAGAAGTGCCATCCTATTGGGAAACTGATCGGCTGACCTTTCCAGAAACTCCGGAAGAAATGTTTCTTCATAATCAACATGCTCCGGCACCCCCTTTTCATAACTGGCCAGCCAGGGTTTATCCTGGTATCTGATTTCTTCTGTCATAAGAACCTCCTTTTTCAAGTTGTTAAACAATTTTATTCATGTTATGACAATTTTTTAATAAATTTGCAACAGTAAGTCACAAACAAATTTTTTCCTTGACAGGGAGAAAATCTGTCTGTTAAAAAATGAATGAACACTCATTCATTTTTTTATTTCAAGTAACATATAATAAGAAAAAAGGAAAGTTAAAAATGGAAACTGCGTTGATCTCTCCAGCCAAAGCGCTGATTTTAGGTATGCCTTCAGTGATTTTTTCCGTGATTATTCCTCTGGCCGGTATTGGTATCTTTATTTACATTATGTTGCGGCGAATGGCCCCTATGATTAAGGCGGCACCCGACGATCGCTTTAGTCGTATTTCCTACCGGATTATAAAGCTGATTAAAATATGGCTTTTTCAATATCGCCAGCCAAGATATATGCTGGCCGGTGTTCTGCACATACTTATTTTTGCCGGATTTTTAATTTTAAGTATCCGGTCCACCTCTCTGGTGATCCTTGGCTTCTGGGACGGCTTTGTAATACCGGGTTTCGATAGCGCTCTCGGGCATGTATATAATTTTGTTAAAGACTATGCCGCCACATGGGTCCTGATTGCATGTATCATTGCAGCCATACGAAGGGGTATTTTTAAGCCTGAAAGATATGCCGTACCTGAAAAGTACGGTCATGATCACACCGCAGAAGCCGTCTTTGTTCTCGGGCTTATTTCTTTGCTCATGATTTCCGAAAGCCTTTTTGAAGGAAGCTTGGTTGCCGCACAGATGCAGAGCGGTACTCACGCAGAGTTTTTGCCCCCTTTAACCATCGCCTGGTTTTTCAGCAAAATTTTATCGGGTACGTCCCAGGCGACCCTGCAGAATGCCCATCTGGCTTCTTATTTTGTGCATGATATCACCTTTTTCTTTTTTCTGTGTTTTCTCCCCTTAGGAAAGCATTTTCATGTCATTACCTCTGTTTTTAACGTATTTTTCATGAGATTGGACACAGGTACCGTTAAGCCGGTGAGGTATGGGGTGGATGAGGATCATCTAGACGATCTTGAATCCTTTGGGGTGAAGAAGTTTGAGGATTTTACCTGGAAACATATACTTGATTTTTATTCATGTGCTGATTGCGGAAGATGTTCCGACCAGTGTCCGGCGAATGCCGTCAAACGTCCCCTGTCTCCCAGGTTTATCTCCATAAAAGGCCGGGACTACGCATTTGAGCACTATCCCATTTTTTCCGGAAATGTTGCCACCGACAAGCCGCTCATCGGCGATATATATGAACAGGATGAAATATGGTCATGTACAACCTGCGGTGCCTGCGAGCAGGAATGTCCGTTGGGAATTGAGTATATAGACAAGATCGTTGATTTGAGAAGGGGCATGGTGGATGAAGGCGATGTTCCCCAGTCTCTCCAGAAACCGCTGAGAGCCATTGAAAAAAGGGGGAATCCCTGGGGAAAAATGGAGAAAAAACGTGCGGACTGGACCAAGGCGGACGGCTTTGATGAAGACTGCAAAGTAAAAATCCTGGGTAAAAAAGAATCGGCAGAGACGCTCTATTTTGTGGACAGCATCACATCCTATGATGACAGAATGCAGGATATCGCCAGGGCCACAGCCAGGGTGCTTGCCTGTTCCGGTATCGATTTCGGCATACTGGGGAAAGCCGAAAAAGACAGCGGCCATGAGGTTAAAAGATTCGGCGAAGAAATGCTTTTCCAGGATTTAAAAGATAAAAATACGGATGCCATTCTCGAATCAGGGATAACCGGTATTGTGACTGCGGATCCCCACGCATTTAATGCATTAAAAAAGGACTATCAGGACCTGCCTCCGGTAGAACATATCAGCCAGCTGATGTTAAGAAATATAAAATCAGGGAAGATTCGATTAAAGAATGTGGATGACCCGGGCA
>JAXHVO010000037.1 GCA_034189135.1 Thermodesulfobacteriota bacterium
GTAATTATCACCGATGGCTAAGTAGAAAGTTTCATATACCCCCGCTAAAAACCAGCGGGATAAAAAGGCGCAGTAGATGGGACTTTCTACGACGCCATCAATGTTGGAGGTAAAAATGCAAATATATTTAGATCGAATTATCAGAGCTGCCAAGCTTGATGTTAACTTATATGAAGAAGTTGAGGCTGATAAAGGTTCGATGAGTCAGGCTATGGGAGTTGTTGTGCTCTCCAGTATAGCAGCCGGGATAGGCAGCATAGGATCGATAGGTATAAAAGGAGTCATTATCGGTGCAATCACAGCTCTTATCGCATGGTATGTTTGGGCCTATATTACATATTTTATCGGTACTAAAATCCTTCCTGAACCGCAGACCAAAGCCGATCATGGTGAACTATTGCGAACCATTGGATTTTCCAGTTCTCCGGGATTGCTCAGGATATTGGCTATTATACCCGGAATAGGCGGAATCATTTTTATGATCACTTCAGTTTGGATGTTGGTGGCCATGGTTATTGCTGTTAGGCAAGCTCTGGATTATCGGAGTACATTACGAGCAGTAGGCGTCTGTATGATTGGTTGGGTCATTCAAGCGATCATTCTTACAATTTTGTTTTCGGTTTTGGGAGGCGGTTATTCAAAGCCCGTTTAATTCATTTAAGTGTCCCTCCAACCTATATTTACTTTTTGCATAATCGCAAGACAGATTAATACTCACTTAACACTGGATTCAAGTCAAGAAAAAGAGCCCCTCATGCCCGGCGATAACGATGAAAGAGATAAGAAATGAATAGTGGAATCATTTCAATTTTATCAGTTATGTGTTGCCTTGCTTGCTGATCGTATTGAAGCTTATTTTCTCTTTGGTGATTACAGAGAAAAGCGTTCACCCATCAAAGGTAGGCATCATTTTTTCTTGTTAATACAACTTTGAACCAGGCGCAGTGACTGACTAATCATGTATAGTGAAATAGATAATATTTGATCAAAATATGACAATTCGTGCATTGAATATCGGATACCAAGCGGTATTCCGAGATATTCTTTAAGGAAAAGCCCCATGGCTTATGAACAATTGTCATAAAAGACAAGGTTGTTTTATGACCAATTGTCATATAAAATACGTATATACCGCTTGCCATAAATATGTTCCGAAATATGGAATTGCGGTATAAGTGGTTGTAGAAAAAAACGTTTCGATAACGGAACGTTTTTTTGACAACCACAATAAAAACTTAAGGAATGAAGGATAAATTTCCAATGTCTAATTTCCGCGTTCCGTGAACACGTACATTCTTTTTAGACGGTAAATTATGTTTTATCATCATTGTTGATATTTCATAACGTTTATATAAAATAGTGAATCATCGCAAAAAGTACTTGATTTTAAAATGAATATATTACAGGTAAGGAAAGTAATTCAATAACTGCATATGCCGTTAAGGAATGGAATAGAGATGAGTTTTCAGAGAGGGTAAGGAACGATTATGAACCAGGAAAATGTCGTGATCATGAAAGAGTTAAAAGAGAGATTGCAAAGGAAATTTAGCTTTATCTCAAAGGTAATACTGTTTGGCTCTCAGGCCACAGGAAAAGCAGTTGAATTTTCCGACTACGATATACTTATCATAGTAAATCTTCCTATTTCTTGGCAGCAGCGAAGAAAAATCTTAGATGAAGTTTATGTTTCCGACCTCAAGTATAACATCTTGACAGATGTAAAAATTATTTCCGAACCGGAGTTGAAAAGTTTGAAAGGAAAACAGCCTTTTGTCCAATATGCTCTGCAAGAGGGGGTGGTGGTATGAAAGGTGATGAGAAAAATGCGCTAATTGAACATAGAATTGCAAGAGCAATGGATACCATTGAAGAAGTCTCATTTTTGATCAAGAACAAAAAGCTTCTTCTGGCAGTTAATAGAATATACTATGGAATGTTCTATATACTATCAGCTCTTTCCTTAAGATATGACTTTTCTACCTCAAAACACCAACAACTGATCGGTTGGTTCAACAAGGAGTTCATCTCCTCCGGTGAGATTGACCGAAGATATGGCAGGATACTGCACAATGCTTATAATAATAGGTCTACGGGAGATTATGATGATTTTGCAGAGTTTGACGAAAAGGATGTCAAGAATTCCTTCGATGAAATGAAGGAATTTATCAAAACAATCAAAGTATTGTTGTAATCTCATATACCCTCGCTAAAAATCAGCGGGTTTAAAAAAACCGTTAAAACATAGTAGATGAGACTTTTTACAGCACCATCAAAATTGAATCGATTATAAGGAGAAAAAAAAATGAAAAAAATAAAACTCGGGCCCCAGACGCTGCTTTTTCCCATGCCCGCTGTGCTGGTGGGATCAACAGTAGGCGGGAAGCCCAATTTTATGACCGCAGCATGGTGCGGCATCGCTTCGCACCAACCGCCTGCTCTTGCTGTGGCCATTCGGGAGATCCGGTTTACCATGAAAGGCATAGAAGCAAACCAAAGCTTTTCCATTAATGTTCCGTCTGCTGACTTGGCAAAAAAAGTCGACTTTTGTGGTATCTATTCAGGGAAAAAGAAAGATAAGTCTAAAATATTTCAGGTCTACTACGGAGATTTAAAGACCGCCCCGCTTATCGAAGAATGCCCGGTCAACCTTGAATGCAAAGTGATTCATTCCATTCATCTCGGAAGTCATACCCTGGTGGTGGGTGAAATCATGGAAACCCATATAAATGACAATTGCTTAACTGAGGGAAATGCAGATGCCGCCAAGATAGATCCCCTGGTCTATTCCACCGGAACGGCACAATACCAGCGACTGGGAGAAGTGATAGGCAAGGCATTTCACATGGGAAAGGAGTAGACATGATAGAAATCGAAGTTCCGGGGTACCGGACTCTGCAGCTTAACCACCTGGTACTGGATTATAACGGCACCCTTGCCTGCGATGGAATACTGATTCAAGGGGTTAAGGAATGCCTGGAAAAACTGGCGAGTGATTTACAGATTCATGTCCTGACCGCCGATACGTTCGGTAAGGCCGCTGCTCAACTTGAAGGGATTCCATGCGATTTGTCAATCCTTCCCACAGAAAATCAGGACGTGGGCAAGCTTGATTATGTAAAAGGTCTTGGATGCGAAAACACGGTTTGCATCGGAAACGGCCGTAACGACAGGCTCATGCTGAAAGAAGCAGCCCTGGGTATTGCGGTGGTTCTGGAGGAAGGTGTTGCCCTGGCCACACTGGTTTCAGCAGATGTGGTTTGTACCAGTATAGTCTCGGCACTGGAGCTTTTAATAAATCCGCTGAGGTTGACGGCGACATTGCGGTCTTAGGAATGATAACATGAAAAAACCGAATCCGGAACATGTCAAATCAATTTGTGACCTGGTCAATATATCTCCCTACCCTTCGCTGCTTTCTATGAAGCTGGTAGATCTGGACATTGGATCTGCGGTGATTGAAATTGATACGAAAAAAAAGCATATGCAGCTTTTGGGAGCGGTCCACGGCGGCGTTTTGGCGTCGATGATCGATACCGTTGCCTTCTGGGCAGTCTATTATGGAATAGAAAATCATGATGCCTGGCTCACATCGGTTGACCTGAAACTGAATTACCTTGCGCCGGCAACCTCCGGAAAGCTAATTGCCAGAGGCCGGCAGATTAAGGTGGGAGGGAAGTTGTGCTATGCAGAAGCTCAGGTCAATACCGAAGATGACCGCATAATTGCCCACGGAGCCTCAACCCTGATGATCATGCCTGAATTAAAAATGACGACAAAATTTGTTTTTCCCCCAAAATTTATCGAAAAAGAAGAATGAATTCCGGCCCGAGGGAATCCGCTTATTTGAAAATATAACATGCCCAAAAAAAATCACTTTTTTTAAAAAAAAGTATTGATTAGTTGTTTTCAGGGTGCTAAATGCTGCAATAATTGGTTTAAACCTATATTTCGGGTTTTGCCTTAGAGGATAGGACTTTCCCCGGCGCTTTACATTAAAATATCAGCCTGGGCCGTATACCATAGTTTTGTGCGAGTAAATGTAGCCTCCCACTGATACGGTCCAGGCCTTTTTTTTCTGTGAGACCTTGGAAAAACACTCCCTTTTGCCCAATTTCTGTGTCAGGCTCAAATTTTAATCCTCGAAATATTCAACATATTCCTGCGGTTAAATTTTTCGCCTTCCTTGAACTTAAACAAAATTGAGCATTTTTCCAAGGTCTCATTGCCAATCATCCCCCAATGGAAGACATCTGGCTTAAAACCTCTGCCGGCTTGTTGATTGAAAGGTTGTGGTCGGAAGGTTTGTGGCGCACAGCTGTGAGGAAAATCTCGGCCAGTTCATCATCGGAACATCCTTTTCTTAACGGACCCTTTAAATCTTCGTGATGGTCTGATAAAAGGCAGGGCCTGAGTTGTCCGCTGGCAGTTAATCTGAGTCGGTTGCACCTGTTGCAGAAGTGATGGCTCAAGGCACCGATAAATCCTACTTCACCCATTGCCCCTTCAAATTTGTAACGCTCTGCAGGACCGTCATTTATGCTGTTTTTAACCGGAATCAGTTTCCCGATGGTGCTGATGCGTTTTTTTATTTCAGGTACAAGTAACAGGGGGCCGTATTTCATACGGGATTTTCCTATGGGCATATATTCGATAAATCGGACATGAAAGGGATAGGAAAATGACAGCCTGGCAAAATCTGCCAACTCATCATCATTCACCCCGCTTAAGGCCACCATATTCAGTTTAATCGGATCAAAACCGGTCTTATGGGCAAGCTGTATGCCTTCCCAGACCTGGTCAAATCTGTCATGCCCGGTGATTTCCTTATATCTGCTTCTGATCAATGTATCGAGACTGATATTGATCCGTTTTATTCCTGCGGTTTTGATTTTTTCAATATTACCTTTGAGAGAAACACCGTTGGTTGTCAAAGCGATATCCCGAAGTCCATCCATATGGGCCAATTGTTCAAGAAATTCATAAACGCCTTTTCTGACAAGAGGTTCGCCTCCTGTAATTCTAATTTTGGAAATTCCAAGGCCAATGCCTACCTTAATAATTCTTATAATTTCTTCATAGCGCAATATTTCGTTATGGGAAAGTCTGGGGATAAAACCGGGAGGCATGCAATACATACATTGCAGATTACATCGGTCGGTAATAGATATGCGAAGATAGTTAAGATGCCGATTATATTTATCGATTAATTTTTGTTTAAGCATTTTATTCCATTCTTACAGGTACAGTATTTTTATTTTTTTCTGTCTTGAAGCCTTCTGCCTTTCATCTTTCTTTTAGCCGATATTGAATTTTTCACGATATTCAGCGATGGTTTTCATCGGAGGTCTTTCAAAACCTTCAATTTCCAGCTTGTCGGGTTTAATTTTATTTTTAACCAGATTATACTGAATCATTTCGGAAAAAATATCTTTTTTCAAATCGATTAGTTTTAGTTTTTCCACCCGTTTGATAAATGTTTTAAGAATAACAAACGCCATTTTCCCCAAAGCTTTGGTGTCCTGGTTTCGGTGAACCCGCTTTTCCAGATCCACCTGTGCGATCACATCAAGCCCCCATTTTTCATAAATATCAAGGATCATGCTGGTTTCGACCCCATATCCGATGGGAAAAGGTATTTTTTCATATATTTCTCTGAAACCGGCATACTCACCTGACAGGGGCTGTAATATCTGGGTTAGTTCAGGGAAAAAAAGTGAAAACAGGGGCCGGATAACAAGCTCCGTCACTCTGCCGCCACCGGTGGGCCTGATCTTACTTTTTCCGATGGCAATGGGCCTGTCGTAAAAAGCCTTGGTGTATTTAATACCATCATAATGAAGAAGAGGGCCGATGAGCCCGTATACAAACCGGTGGTGAATGTTTTTAATGTCCGAATCAACATAAACAATAATATCTCCTTTGGTCACATAAAGGGCCTTCCAGAGGTTCTCGCCTTTCCCTTTAAATTTTTCAAGGCCCGGCAAAATACTGTCGGCCTCATACACATCTGCACCAAAAGATTTTGCAATTTCCCGTGTGTTATCTTTTGAACCGGAATCTATAACCACAATTTCATCTAAGAGCGGATGACGAGTCATGAGCTCCGACTTCATAATCACTATTTCTTTGGCAATGGTTTTTTCTTCATTAAGGGTGGGCAGACACAGAGATATCGAGATATTCCTTTTCTTTTTTTTTTCAACCAGGCGCCTTATATCCGAAAAATCAGAATAATGAAACGTGTTTTTTTTTAGCCAGCTATCATTCATCACACACCCCGCTGTCCATGGCCATAATTACCCCAATGATCTGTGCAATCCCTTTGAACATGGGAGCAATTTTTACCTGCGCATTTTTCTGATGATAATTTTCACCATTGGTAATTCCCAAAGTAATGGCCGGTATTTTGCGGGAGAGAAAAATTGAAACCTCGGACTCACTCGGGCCTCCCGCCGGATGAATTTCCAGTTCATTCATCACTTTCCTGGTGCTTTTTACCAGGGGATGGTTATAGGTCAGCGTGGACGCTTTGAGATTACTGATGGTTTTTAAAGCCAGCCCTACTTCGTATTCATGGCTGATGGCTTCGATGATATCTTTGATATCATTGAAGATCAATTTTACCATTTTATCAGAATCACTTTGTATCTCAAATCCCAATTTCGCTTCAAGGGCAATGTCTCCATGTTTTGAACCCCCGGACACTTTCCCGATGATGACCCTTGATCGCGGTCTCTGGGGCAGGCGCAATGTTAATATCTGGTTAATCACTTCGTTTAACACCAATATTGCATTTGGTTTGAACTTGTGTTTGGTACCATTTAAAGCAGAGATGTTGCATTCCACCTCACATCTTACCATCCCGTCGGAATAATAGTTGAGCCTGCCAAGCTCAACCCCCTCAATACAGATCGCCCCTCTTATCGGAGTCGGCCATGTCTTGACCAGGTGACGAACACCTCTCAGATTGCCCTTTCCTATGGATTGAATTACTCCGGCCAGTATTAAATCCGATTGAAACTGTATGTTGAGTTTACGCAGAATTTCAGGAAGGGAAATAAGGACCCCCACTCCGACCGAGTTGTCAGAAACTCCCGGCCCGGTAATCAAATTTTCCTTTACCATAAAATTGTGATCCACCTCTTTGTCAAAAATAGTATCAATGTGTGCGGTAAGAAAAATAGGAGGTTTGGAGCTTGAGGTTCCCCTGACGATTCCGATTGGGTTTCTATAACCATCGGTGGTACATTCATCAACCCGGCACTCGGCCAGCCTGTCCAAAAAAATTCCTGAACGTCTTTTTTCTTTAAACGTAGGGGCAGGAATTTGGCCGATTAATACTATATTGGCAATAACCGTCTCTTTTATGGACGCAATTGTATCGACAAATGACGGCAATTTTTCAAGGTAGTTATTCATAGCGCTTTATTTTCCAACTGTATTTGATACACTAAAAAGCAGCGTAAGGTCAACATATCTTTACTTTAATACTTTTTACTTTGAATTCTTTACAACTTTATGGTTGAAGTAGGCAGACAAAAGATAGAACAAAACGGCTTACCGTTAGTCCGGCTTTTTCCGGGAAGCCTTTAAACCCCGGCTTCAACATTGAACCTGGAGGGATTGTTGAAAATCGCAGTATCGGCTGAGGAACCTTATCCGGAATCCAAGGTAGGACAAAGATTCGGAACCTCAAAATACTTTGTCATTGTTGATAAAGAAACCATGGGTTTTGAGTCTGTGCCGAACCCTGGTGCTTCAAGTATCAGCGGTTCAGGTGTGCAGGCGATTGTGCTGGTGGTCAGCAAAAAGGTTGACACCGTTTTGACGGGGTACTGCAGCCCAACCGCCATGGGTCACCTCACTAAAAATGGGATCCAGGTAGTCACCGATGTGAGCGGCAATGTTTACGAGGCAGTGACAAAATATAAAAACAACGAGTTGAAAAATATTACAGAAGTTAATCACCAATCAGATGCATGGGGCAGTGGTAACCGTAAAGCAGCCCTGACTTCAGCATTTAAAAGCTCAGTCAAACAGTTTTTCAGCATTCTACCGACACTAACAGGCGTTGTATTGCTCATCGGCTTGCTTAATGTTCTCATGTCAACCGATCTCTTATCTTTGTTTTTTTCCGGAAATGCAGTTTTTGACACTCTTTGGGGCGCGTGTCTCGGCAGTATTTTCGCCGGGAATCCTGTAAACAGTTATGTCATAGGCGGCCAGATGCTGGAATATGGCATCAGCCTGTTTGCAGTGACTGCGGTTATCGTGGCATGGGTAACCGTGGGTTTGGTGCAAATACCTACGGAGATATCCGCTTTGGGCAGAAAGTTTGCCGTGATCAGAAATATCGTGTCCTTTTTTATGTCTATCGCTATAGCTGGCGTAACGGTAATGGCTTTCAACTTCATAGGAGTATCACTTTAAGTGAACAGAAAGAAATTGCAGAACATTGCATGGGAAAAACGTATCTTTCGGTTGATTCTATTCCCGGTTTTGATGCTGATGGTTTACGGATTACTTTTTGCCGTTAGGCCGGAAAAAGCAATTGCCGCTTTTAACAGCAGCGGAAAGATATTTCTTAATATAATGATACCCTTTGGCTTTGTTTTCATTCTTTTGGTGGTTTTTAACCTTTTTTTAAAGCCTGCATATATTGTAAAATTTTTCGGGAAAAAGTCAGGTATTAAAGGGATTATGCTTTCAGCAGCGGCAGGGATCATTTCCATGGGACCGGTCTATGCATGGTACCCCCTTTTAAGAGACTTGCGTAAAAAAGGAGCGACAAATTCCTTAACGGCCATTTTTATAAACGCCCGGGCCATAAAGCCGTTTCTTCTGCCGGTAATGATCTCTTATTTTGGAATCGGATATGTGATAGTGCTCACCCTGGTTACGGTGACCGGCACCATGGTTGCCGGGTATATTACAGGCGTTGTTACTAGAGATTAGTCCCTCAATTTTTATAATGTTCACAAATGGCTTCGCACAGTCCTTCAATGGTGAATGATTTTGCCACGATGTGAACGTCAAATCCTAATTCTTCAGCTGTTTGTGCAGTGATGGGGCCGATAGCTGCGATGGTCACACCCGCTAAAAGGGTTTTAAAATTTTTACCAGGCAAAAGTTCCCTGAAATTTTTTACTGTGGATGAACTGGTAAAAGTGATCAGATCTATATTCTTTTGCTGAAGCTCTGTTAATACAAGATCCGCGCTTTGAGGAACTTTTTGGGTACAATAGGCGGTAACTTCATCCACAACGGCACCCATTTTTCCAAGTTCAACAGGCAGGATCGGTCTGGCTTCCTTGGCACGAGGCAGGAGTATTTTTTTCCCGCTGACCTGTTTTTTAGCAAAGGCTTCAATGATAGACTCCGCCCTGTATGTTTGAGGAATAATATCACTGTTCAAGCCAAAATCGAAGAGTTTTTCTGCGGTGGCAGGACCGATGGTTGCGGTTTGTAAATGGTGAATCGCGCGGACATCCATGCCGGTGGCAAAAAGTCTTTCAAAGAAAAACTTTACACCGTTTACGCTGGTAAATATCAACCAGTCATAACGCGAAAGATTTTTAATTGCCCGGTCCAGGGGCTTAAGGTCGTCAGGAGGCTGGATTTGAATGGTCGGACATTCCAGGCATTCGGCGCCAAGACCGGTCAGAAGACCGGTAAGGTCGCTTGCCTGTTCACGGGCCCGTGTGACCACGATTTTTTTCCCCATTAATGGTCGGGTTTCAAACCACTTCATCGTTTCCCGTAGATGGACGACATCACCCACAATAATGACTGCAGGCGCCTTCATACCGGCTTCATCTGCCTGACGGACAATGGTGTCGAGTGTGCCGGTCACAGTCACCTGCTTCGGTGTTGTTCCCCAACGGACCAGTGCCACTGGTGTTGCAGGAGACCTTCCATTTTCAATGAGTTTTTCAGTAATGTTGGGCAGATTTTTTATTCCCATCAAAAACACCAGCGTTCCGATGCCCTTTGAGATGGAGGCCCAGTCAATATTTGATTGGGTCTTGTTCGGATCTTCATGGCCGGTAATAAAAGCCAGAGTGGAGGTAAATTTTCTGTGCGTCAGGGGTATCCCTGCATAAGCCGGGGCTGCAATGGCCGAAGTCACCCCGGGTACGATTTCGAAATTTATATTATTTTCTACCAGGACCTGAACTTCTTCTCCTCCCCTTCCGAAAATAAACGGATCACCGCCTTTGAGCCGGGTAACGGTTGCACCAGTTTTTGCCTTTTCAACGATAAGGGTATTTATCTTTTCCTGGGACAGGGTATGATCTCCCCCCTTTTTTCCCACATAGATGACTTCAGCATTCTTCGAGGCGTGCTTCAATAGAAAGGGGGATGCCAGGTAATCATAAATGATCACATCTGCCATGGAGATGCATTGGAGTCCCTTTACGGTGATCAGACCGGGATCACCGGGTCCGGCGCCAACAAGATAAACTTTCCCTGCTAATTCTTTATGGTTCATTTGCTTTCAGCTTTTCCAGTATTGTATCTGCCCCCATTAAAAGAAGGCGTTGTGCAAGCTTTATTCCTAAATTTTCCGATGTTCCTTTTGGTCCGGCGATGCTTTGCTTAATTATATTTTTCCCCTCAACATCTGCGACCAGTCCCAACAGCGTAAAACTGTTTTGGCTTATTTTTCCGTAAGCGGCCACAGGCACCTGGCAACTTCCTCCCAGCGTACGTAAAAATGCCCGCTCTCCCATCACCTCCGCACGTGTCTTTGGATGGTTCAATTTTGATACCAGCTTTTCAATTTCAACATCGTGCTTCCTGATTTCAATACACAAAGCGCCCTGGCCAACTGCCGGCAGCACAATTTCATAATCCAGATATTGGGTGATCCTTGTTGCCAGATTGAGGCGTTTTACGCCTGCTGCTGCCAAAACAATGGCATCCAGATCGGTTGTTTCAAGTTTCTTTAGGCGTGTGTCAAGATTTCCCCTTAGGGGAAGTATAGTACAGTTCGGTTTTGCGTGCCTGATCTGGGCAGCGCGTCTTAGACTGCTTGTACCGATACGCGCCTGGGGTTTAAGTTCGGAAAGCAGGAGTCCGTTTTGGGAGATCAGAACATCCGCAGGGATTTCCCTCTGGGGAACCGGTCCGATACAAAGGCCCTCGGGCAAATCTGCCGGCATGTCTTTCATACTGTGAACGGCAATATCAATACGTCTGTCTAAAAGTGCTTCTTCGATTTCTTTGACAAAAAGTCCTTTGCCGCCGACTTTGGCCAGAGGAACATCGAGGATTTTGTCCCCTTTTGTTTTAATGACAACAATCTCGATTGAAAGAGAAGGGAAATTTTTATTAAGCTCGGTCTTAATCCAGTTAGCCTGCCAGAGAGCCAGCTGGCTTCCTCTGGTGCCTATTTTAATGTTGGATCCTTGCATTACTGGCTGCTACAGCTCGAGCAGCTTGTTGCCGCGCACCCACTGCAAGCCGATGAAGAGGCGGAAGAAGAGACGGTTTCTCCACCGCTTCCCTTGCTGACAAAGCCGCAGGCGGACATCAGCCTCAACACATTTTTACTGCTGCACGAAGGACAATCCGGTTTTTCAGAGCCGAACACAAGGCATTCAAAATTATGATCGCAGTTTTTGCAATGATATTCATAGATGGGCATTTGGATAACTCCTTGAGATCTTGCCGTTGCAAATATTTTGTATGTTTTTTTAGCCAAACAAATCGTTTGGAGAACATCGAATGATGAAATCGTTTCGCTATCTTGTAAGTGGGTAGAATACCTTATTTAATATTCGATGTCGAACGTCCGTTTGACGTTCATGGCTTTTATCGATATATCAGATTTAATAAGCATGAAAGCCTGAAAGGTCAAGCTTATTATTTGCTGAATCTTGTAAGAAAATAGATGAAAAACTGTTCTTATACTGAAACCCTGGCAAAAAGGCATACTGCGCGGCCAGCAGAGCATTGGGTCTCAGTTACAAGGTGCGATAGTTTTTCCGGGACGAGACAATACGTGCGGTATGCCGAGTGGCTGAAAAACCGCTGCAACGCATTGGGGGTAACCTGCTACGACGCCATTAAAATTGTTCCGGAAAAAGAATGCGATCGACCAGCTCGCATAAAATATGTCCCATTACAATGTGAGTTTCCTGAACTCTGGCGGTAACGTCTGATTCAACGGTTAATAAAAGATCGGCGTATGCAGCCAGTTTACCACTTCGGCCTGTCATTCCGATGGTAAACAGACCGATTTTTTTTGCGGCCTGTAATGCTTTGATTACGTTTTTTGAGTTACCGCTGGTACTGATTCCTATAGCAATGTCATCTTTATTTCCCAGTGCGTTGATCTGCTTGGAAAATATTTCATCAAAGTGATAATCGTTTCCAATGCTGGTAATTATAGATGTGTCACAGGTCAGCGCAATGGCGGCAAGGGGGGGTCTTTCAATTTTGAATCGATTGACAAATTCCGCTGCAATATGCTGTGCATCTGCAGCACTGCCGCCGTTGCCAAAGATAAGAATTTTATGACCCGAGGTAATGCATTCTGCAAGCATACCTGCACCTTTAACCATACGGTCGGCATTGTTTTTAATGGAAATGCTTTTAACATCAATACTTTGTTCCAATATTGATAAAACGGTTTCTTTCATTTCACGACGTTCCGGTATTTTCAATGTTTTGGATTTGTTTAATCTCCTGCATGGCGTCGTACCCCAGTTTTTTGGCGGCTTCAAATTCTTTTAACGCAGCTTCAATTTTGTTTGCCTTTTGATAAAGCTTGCCGAGCCTGTACCTAAAAAGACCGTTTTCCGGTGATATTTCCACGCTTTGCCGGCAAAACAGGGTGGAAATGTCAAGATTTTCGCCTTGAGCATCAAACAGTACGCCCAGAGCGGAAAGGGAGTCCGCATCATTGGCATTCAGTTTGATGGCTTTTTTATAGGCGGAAAAAGCCTGGTCAATCATGTCGAGAGATGCGTAACATTCGCCCAAGCTGGAAAAAGCAGAAGCGGATTCCGGTTTGAGCTTAATTGCTTTTTCAAGATATTCCAATCCGTTATCAGGTTGTTTTTCTTCGACATAAAGTCTTCCTGTTTGAAAGGCGACTTCAAACACATCTTTATCAAGTCGGTCTGCCCTGAGAAAGTATTCAAAGGCTTTGGTTTTGTCGCCCGTTATTTTGCATGTCAGGCCGGCATTATGTAAAGCCATAATATCCTTTGGATCCAGCAAAATGGCTGATTTGAATTCTTTGAGTGCTTTTTTATAATGACCAAGCATACCATGGCAAACGCCCAAGCTATTATGCACATTCACATTGGACGGGTCTAATAAAAGTGCTTTGTTGAATTCTTTTATCGCTCCTTTTATATCCCCTGTATCATACAGTTTATCGCCACTGATATTTAAACTGACTGCATCGAAAGATACTGTGCTGTTCGGACCAAAAAATAGTGCGTGATCAAAAGCTTTTCGGGCATTTTCAAGAATCTGGTGCTTTTTGAAACTTAAGGTCGGATACGCGGCAATTCCTATGGTAACGGTTTCATCTCTTTTTTGGGAAAGTTTTGTTTTACATTTTTCCGCAAGTTTAACACAGGCGGACTTGTCTTTTTCAGGGAAAAAACACCCGAAAAAATCACGATCAATCACTCCCCACATTCCTTTTTCTTTTCGACATATCCACCCGATTGCGTCGGCCACATCGAGCCGTACATGATTCATATATTCTTTTTGGGATACATCCCTTTTTTTATGTTTTAATTGATCAATGCGGATCACCATGGCACCAAAGGACGGTGAAGATTTCAGTACATCCAACGATTGATCGATAAATGAATCTTGGCTTTTAATATCAGGGAATACTTTTACCAATTCATCAAAATCATCGGGCACTTCGACAGGTTTATCCTCTTTAAGTCCTGAAGATGTTTTGGAAAAAAGAAACTGCCCGGTTAAGCTGCGTTTGCGACGCAACCCTTTCCTCTGGCTCCCATGGTCTGTTGTCATCATATGATTCCTGGTCAGGTTTTGTCTAATAAGCTTTGGAAAGCGTCTACAATGATGGAAAGTTCATCATCGAGTATTGTTCTGAGATCTATGATATACCTTTCTTCTTCTATTCTTCCGATGATCGGGGGAGAATTTTCCCGCATATGTTTTTCGATGCGGTTTGGGGAAATTCCTTTTATCCGGATACCTAAACATTTGCTCGGAAGGTTTAAAAGGGGAAGAGAACCACCCCCGGCCTTGGAAGAAAAACTCATCAATTCGATATCTAAACGCCGATCTTCTATTTTCTCCAGCATGTGAAGAAGCTGGTTTGCTTTTATTTCAATTTTTTCCACAGGAAGAGTCAGCATGCAAAGGGTGGGAATGGCCTTTACGGCTTTTTCTTCATCCCTGTACAGCCTTAAGGTGCTTTCCAATGCAGCAAGGGTCAGCTTATCTATGCGAAGCGCCCGGGTGATGGGGTTTTGTTTTATCTGATCAAGAATTTCTTTTTTCCCCACTATGATTCCGGCCTGGGGTCCCCCAAGGAGTTTATCACCGCTGAAGGTAACGACATCCGCTCCGGTGATCACAGATTCCTGCACGGTGGGTTCCTTTACCATGCCGTATTTAGAAAAATCGACAAATGTTCCGCTGCCGAGATCTTCCATCACCCGGATGTGATATTTAGCGCCCAGATCGACCAGCTCTTTCAGGGAGACCTCGGAAGAAAACCCGACCACACTGTAATTGCTTTTATGAACTTTGAGAAAAAGGCCGGTATTATTTTCCACTGCATTTTCGTAATCTTTAAGATGGGTACGGTTGGTGGTTCCGACTTCGGTTAAAATGGCACCACTCTTGGCCATCACATCCGGGATTCGAAAGGAACCTCCGATTTCCACCAGCTCTCCCCTAGATACAATCACCCTTTTCTCTCTGGCAATGGTGTCCAAACATAAAAGAACCGCTCCGGCATTGTTATTGACTACCATGCCGGCTTCAGCACCGCTGATTTCGCATAGAATGTCTTCCACGCAGCTGTATCTTGAGCCGCGTTTTCCTTGGGACAGATCAAATTCGAGATTTGAATATCGATTGGAGATGGCAGTGAGATTCCCCACCGCCGCATCGGCAAGTAGCGAACGACCAAGATTGGTATGTACAATAACCCCGGTGCCATTGATGGTGCGTAAAAGTTTGGGAGTCATGATTTTGCTGGCACGATTTCTAGCATCTTGGAGAATCCGGGTGTCAGAAAGGCTGTTTTCAGTTACATCTAAAACACCATCAAGGATACCTCTTCGCAGGTCTTCAATCACAGTTCGTATGGAAGACACCACCACGGTTTTCGGAATATGTTCCCAAAAAGACTCCCCCTGAGTCATTTCAAGGATGTGATCAACTCCGGGTAAATTTTGCAAAAGGGTCTGTTTTTGAGTGTTTGAGTCCATATTTATATCTGATGACATGAAAATAATGTTCAATGGTAAAAACAAGAAAATTACAGCTCCATACCACTATATTGCAAATTATTTCAATAGATTTTTTTTAGGATGAAGATCGACAATAAAAATGCTTTATGAATAAATGATTTTGAGTTATGTAAATATTTCAGAGGCCCTTCACGGCTTAAAATTAGAAATCGAAAAGCAATGATTCAAACGCAGTGGTAAGCCGTGAATTGGCCTGTCGGGAGTGACTGAAGGCAACACCCGGTTTTTGGTTTTATTTTTTTGGGGGGGAGGTTCGATGAAAAATCTTCTGGTAACAGGTGGCTGCGGGTTTATCGGGGCCAATTTTATACGTTATCTGTTTTCCGATACCCGTTATTCAGGACGGATCATTAATGTGGATAAACTGACCTACGCCGGTAATCCTGAAAACCTTAAAGGAATCGAACAAAAATATCCTAAGCGCTATTATTTTGTAAAAGCCGATATATGTGATGCCAAAGCAATGTCAGCGGTATTTAAAAAATATGAAATAGATGCCGTCTGTCACTTTGCTGCAGAATCCCACGTGGACAGATCCATTGTAACGCCGAATACATTTATTAAAACAAATATAGAAGGTACTTTCAACCTGCTGGAACAGGCCAGATCTTGCCAAGACAGACTGGTCCTTTTTCATCATATCAGCACAGACGAGGTCTTTGGTTCGCTTGGGCCGGACGGCTATTTTACCGAGGAGACCTGTTACGATCCAAGCAGCCCCTACAGTGCATCCAAGGCAGCTTCCGATCACCTTGTCCGGGCTTACAGCAGAACCTACGGACTGCCGGTAACCATATCCAACTGTTCCAACAATTACGGACCCTACCAGTTTCCGGAAAAACTCATACCGCTGATGACACTCAATGCGCTGGATGGGAAATCCCTGCCCGTATATGGCGAGGGGAAAAATATCAGGGATTGGCTTTACGTGAAAGACCACTGCAAGGCTGTATGGGCAATCATGAAAAAAGGAAAGCGGGGACAAACATATAATATCGGCGGCAATTGCGAAATATGCAATATTGATGTGGTCAATCAATTATGTGATATGCTGGATGTGATTAAGGTCGACATGGCAGGTAAACCACGAAGGCGTTTGATACGCTTTGTCAAAGACAGACCGGGTCACGATTTAAGGTATGCCATGGATTTTTCCAAACTGAAAAATGAGCTGGGCTGGCAACCGGACGAATCTTTTGCAACAGGAATCGAAAAGACAGTCAAATGGTACCTGAATAATACAGGCTGGGTGGAAAGGGTCAAATCCGGAGAGTATTTGAAATGGATTGATCAGCAATATGAATAACGAGGCGGGTTGCGGGGTGCGAGAAAAAGCTGTTTTGAATATCGAATATCGAACAAGGAATATCCAACCGCAGAAGTAAGAAAAACACTTCGAAATTCGATATTCCTTGTTCGGTGTTCTGCGGTTCAATAATCAAAAATCGCTTAAGTTAATGGCATTAGGTTGCGAATGTTGAGATTTATCAGAAAAACATAGAAATCTTATATTTCGTGCTTTCCCTCTTTCGTGTTTTCGTGATTGGTCTTAATTTTTTGGCCGTAAAAAACACAATTTTATGATGCTAATACAACATGTTAAAGCGATTAATATCAGGAGCTGATGATGAAACAACCTAAAGATTATATTATTTTCCCCCTGGATCTGCCATCTGTAAGAAAAGCCAGAGAATATATTAAACTGCTCTCAGACAGAGTTGGCATGTTCAAAATCGGACTGGAACTGTTTATACGCTCAGGGCCTGAACTTATAGATTTCATTCATGATTCAGGCACCGCAGGCGTTTTTTTGGACCTGAAACTGCACGACATACCCATAACGGTTTTACGCGCAATGGAAGGGATTGCGGACCTCGGCGTCAAATTTGCCACCGTTCATTGCTCAGAATCAACCAAGATGCTCACAGCGGCTGTGGAAGGCGGCAGAGGGAAAGTCGATATTCTGGCAGTGACCGTTTTGACCAGTGTGTCAGGAGAAGACATTCATTTGGCCGGTTTTAAAGAAGAATTTTATACGGACATTTCCCGGCTGGTAATGCAAAGGGCGGTAAATGCAAAAAATGCAGGTTGCGCGGGTGTGGTCTGTTCCGGGCTTGAAGCTGAACTGATCAAAGCAAAAATGGGCAAAGACTTTGTTACCGTCACCCCTGGTATACGTCCATTGTGGCAAAGCATGAAAAAGGACGATCAGCAGCGCATCACTACTCCGGCCGTTGCCATTCAAAACGGATCGGATTATCTCGTAATCGGAAGGCCCATTCGCGATGCAGCTGATCCAAGGGAAGCGGCCGTTCGTATTGCAGATGAAATCGAGGCAGTATTGTAATTCATCGTTCAGCAAAGCGTCACTATAATATCAATAAGGAAAGAATTGGGTATGGAAACGCCATTTCATTAAAAGAACACAATGACTTTTTTATTCATATACCCGCTCCATTTTATTAACGACCTCTTTAATTTCATCCACCAGCCATTTCGGTTTAATCACCTTGACCTCATCCCCGAAGGAAAGCATACTTGATATTAACTCCGGTTCTGATGATGTGCTGAATGTTAATCTTGTTTTTCCATCTCGTTTCTTAACAATCTTTTGATCAGCGCTCCAGATCCGCTCAGACACATAGGCAGCAGCCCAGCCTGAAAATTCAAGTTCTACCCTAAATGCTTCTTCCTTTATGACACCAAATTTTTTATTAAACACCTTTTCAAAATCATAGTCTTTGGGAATTGTAAATAACCTGTCGGTTGTTTCAATTTTTCTAATCCTGTGAATGGCCAATAAAGGATCAAAGTCAGGGTCATCATAAGGTTTTTTCGGAGTCCTGGCCTTTTTTGCATGGAGGTAAACCGTATCACGGTGAGAAAATATCTTGAGCGGCTTAATATAAAATGTCTTCGCCTTTTTCGACATAATTGCCTTATAGGTAATTTTGCATATCTTTTTATTCTCCATGGCATTAATTATCAGCAGTATGGTCTTGTGATGGGAAGTGTAATCAATACTGCCGGAATAAAAAGATGCAAAATGATTGAAGGAACCTTGCTTTTCATCAGGAAAAAGTGCCCGGTTTTTTTCAAGGCCACGATTCGCTTCTTCTAAAAATCCATGTCCCAGCAGGTGCTGGGCAAAAATCTTGCACATATATAAAGCATTCAGTTCTGTATCCGTCAGGTTAATTACGGGTTTTGAAGCGGACAATCTTTTGATTCTATAAAACCTTTTTCTGCCCTCCTTCATTTCTTCAATATCAACACCGTATGATCTTCGAATATCACCAACAAGGCGCAGGACAGTTTGCTTGGAGCAGTTAAGCATCTTGGAAAGCTCTATGAGTGAATGACTTTTCCCTGAAAACAAGAGTTTCGCAAAAAGACTGATCAGTTTTTGGCCATAGCTTCTATAAGGGTCTATTTTTTCGGGCACTATTGCCTCCTGGAAAATATTTTTATCGTTCCGTTATATGGAATATTAGCATGCTATGATGTGGCAAATCAAGTCGAAAGGAGATTATTTATGGAAATAAGAATTCCAAGGAGAACCTCAGGTATTACGCCCGGCCGTATGGGAGCCGATAAGAATGAATTTTTTGTTTTAAGAAAATGCGCCATATATTTAACCAGGCATTTAAACAGATATCATTCTTTTAATGATGAAACACTGCAAATGGTTTGCTGGACGTTGGGAAACGATATGAAAAAGATCGGTAAATTCCTTTTTGCACAGTTGTCGAGCAGCCAGCGAAAAATGTTTTCAGAAGAATTTGATGATGCCGGTGAAAAGCATGATGATTATGCTTATGCTGTTGACAAGGTACTAAAGAAAATCAAAAAAAAGGATTCTAGAAAATTTGAAAATTTCATCATACAATTGCTGGATCAGAGGTTTAAAAGCCTTAACTACAGAGGGATGTCTGAAATAGAAAAGAACTTAGCGTCTTTTCGAAAAATGTTTAAGCTCTCTGATAACGAGATTGAACTTTGCACTTTTCTTTTTCTATTAAAAACTTTTGATGAACCCGAATCGTTTTTTGAGGATTATCTTAATTGCAACAAGTTTCGCGGGCAAAAATATCTTCTTAATATCCTGAGGATTTCATATAATAGCCTTACATCTTCTATGAAAAAGATCAATAAGATTGGCATTATCGATATTGACCGCCATGACTTTGAGCTCAATGATGACTTTGTATGCATATTACAAAATCCATCTGCAAAAACTTTTTCAACCCAACTTTATTTTCGAATAAAGAGCAGCACTATCCCACTTGGCTATCACTCCACCTATAAAGATAAAACCGCTCATATTTTAAAGCTGTTAGAAAAAAAGCAAAACTTACCGACCCATATACTGTTTTACGGTCCCCCCGGCACGGGTAAAACAAGTTTCTCCCATGGAATTGTAAATAAACTCGGCATTCCGGCATATGAGATTGCAAGAGAAATTAAAAATGAATCTATAAGTAGAAGGGCAGGACTTGTAGCCTGCATGAACATGGCAAATACCGGTCAGGGATCACTCATTATAGTTGATGAAGCAGATAATATGCTAAATACAATGGGTTCCTGGTTTATGCGGGGAGAAACCCAGGATAAGGGGTGGCTCAATCATTTTCTGGAAGAACCGGGGGCAAGGGTCATCTGGATAACCAACAGTATAGATAATATTGAAGATTCGGTATTGCGCCGTTTTGCCTTCAGCCTTTATTTTAGGCCTTTTAACATGCGCCAGCGCATTAAGCTGTGGGATGGCATACTTCGTATTAATAAAGCCAAACGCCATTTCAACCGGCCGGATATAGAATACTTTGCCAAGAAGTACAGCGTTAATGCAGGGACTATCGATCTTGCCGTAAAAAAGGCCATTGAAACAAATTCTGGTTCAAAAAAGAATATACAAAAAGCGGTTAAGATATCCCTTGAGTCTTATCAAGCCCTTAAAAATTCCGGCAGAGAACCTGTTAATAGAGATAAAGTTGAGAAAAATTATACTGTTGATGGATTGAATACCGATGGAAATATAAATGAAATGCTCGTTCAACTGGAACAATTCAACCGGTATCTTCTACATGCTAAAGATGAAAGAAGATTAAACTTTAACCTTCTGTTTTACGGCCCACCCGGAACCGGAAAGAGCGAACTTGCACGATATATCGCTGACCGGCTTGACAGGGAAATAATCTGCAAACGTTACAGTGACCTCCAGAGCATGTATGTTGGTGGGGGAGAAAAAAACATTAAGTCTGCATTTGAAGAGGCAGAGGCAGAAGAATCAATATTAATCATAGATGAGGCTGACTCCATGTTGTTCAGTCGTGACAGTGCACGCCAATCCTGGGAAATCAGTTTTACCAACGAATTTTTAACCCAGATGGAAAGATTTAAAGGAATCCTGATTTGCACCACAAATCGACTAAAAGCTCTGGATGATGCGTCAATACGAAGATTCAATCATAAGATAGGTTTTGATTATCTCGAACCCGATGGAAATGTCATATTTTATAAAAAGCTTTTGTCTCCACTAACTAAAACTCACTTAGACAAAGCAAACGAAGTACTTTTAAAAAGGATAACCTGCTTGGCCCCCGGTGATTTTAAAATAATCAAGGATAGATTTTCATTCTACTCACCGGAAGATGTCAGTACTGAAAATCTCGTTCAGGCTTTACAGGAAGTAGATAGAATAAAAAAGATTCAGTCAGGAGATAAACCCATTGGTTTTTAGGAGAAGATATGAATGGCAATAAACACCTATAAATTTTCAGAAAGACCGACAACCTTGATACCGTGAAGATAGTAACCATTTGAGTCAGTTTTGAAAGGTGTGGGCTTTATTCTTTGGGGAATGAGGCAAAATTGATAAAAACCCGGCTTGCTGGCAGAAAAAGCAAGCAGGGTTTGGGTAAAATGCTTCAGAAATATGTTTAACAAGGCATTGTCATCCTGTTCCTATTAAAACTTAAGCTTTCATTATTTATGCCGATATAGACTATAGAATATTATATTATCATTACTTGAAAGATGTAATTATAAGGAATAACTAATGACACATAAAGAAAGCTGTAAAAAGTGCAAGACCGCCTTTCTTAGAGCTTTAACAAAAGAATTTGTGGAAGTGACTGAACAGTGGAAATCCGGCTGGCCATGTAGGATTGATGCAATCCTTTCCATTCCTCAAATTACAAAGGCTACCGCTCGATCTCTTGAAAAAATCTACAAAGCCCTTCAAAATCATCGCGGATTCAAAGCGTTTGTAGGTAGAAAAACTCTGCCCGGTTGTGACTACTACATTAAATCTTTGAATTGCATTGTTGAATTTGATGAATCTCAACATTTTACCAGTCCAAGAGCATTAACATTGTCACGATACCCCAGGGGGTTAAAACTTGGGTACGACAGGAAGGTATGGCTTAACAGATGTCAGGAATTAAACAGGCATGATAATGACCCACCATCGAGAGATGAAACAAGGGCATGGTATGATACGATTCGGGATATTTTGCCTGTCACTTTTGGAATGAGACCAACAATCAGAGTTTTTGCTAAAGAAATGATCTGGTGTGAAGAAAACAATAAAAATATCTTGCATATTCTAAAAAGAAACTCAAACCCTTTAATATAACCTAAAGCCATGGAGGTAGAAAATGAAAAAAATAAGTACAATTATTAATGTTTGTTTGAATGATGAATGCGCCGACCGAGATGATTATCTGGAAAGATATGGAATACTAAAAGATGTTATAAACGGGATATGTGATGAATGGGAGCGATTTAATTTAGATGCTATAGTTTTCCCTGGAGGTTTTTGGCATCGAACAAAATACATTGGAAATAGAGATTATAAGTATCGAAAAGAAAGCCTGGAAAAAGAAACATTTTCTAGAAAAGCCATTGCGGCTGTTAAAAAACTTCAGAGTGAAGGGTTTGGAAAACCTTTGCTTGTGGCTGGTATTGATTCATGTAGTCATTCGAAACCTGACGGGTTCGATATCTATAAAACGAAATTTGGGAAGAATGCTCGTTCTTTTAGCAAGAGACCCAAAAATACAAAAATTTATGGAGATCAACTTTGTGTTGCTTGGTCATCAAAAGGAATAGCTGGAATTGGAAGAAAAGTATTCCCAGTTCAACCAAAATTAGGGAAAAATTTAAAGGATTTTGATGAAAATTATCAAGATGTAGATGCTCCTTATTACGTCACGTATGCAAGAGATTTCTATGATCCAAAGAGGGTTGTAAGATTGGAAAGTGGAAGGAATGCGTTATTATGTGCCTGTTATGATATATTTGGGTGCACTGAGAAATACAATCCAAGAGAAGATAGAACAAGTCAAATTGAATGGCTTGATGATGGAACTGGAAAGGTAATTCATGTGCGTTCAGAAAGAAATATTATCAGAAAATATGTTAGCAAATTTAATGAATTAATTGAAAAAGTTGACACTGCTTTGGTATCAATTCATGGTTTTAATAGCGCTACTGGCTCAAACTATACCGAAAGACACGGGATAGCGGCAACTTCTGCTGCTTTAGGCGGTGGAATGGTAATTGGTTCAGCGCATTTCAAAGAGTGTTTACCTTCAGATGAGAATAAAGCTACTTTAGCATCTTATAATATCTCAAAACGCTATTTAAATATGAAGAATAAGAATAAAAGAAAACTAAAAAACTTGATGCCAAAGCGGTCTCTATGGATGGAGTCATCAGAAGATATATTAATTAGACTATTTGAATGCCCGTGAAGGGGCTCATGAGACATCCTTTATAATTCGATTACTTATTTTGTAATAGTTTTAACTTGTTTTCCTTTGCAATTTTTTCTCCGCGGGCTACGAATTGGTTTGCTGTAGGCTAAGATATTTTTAAACGTTTTGACAATTGTACCATACTCTTACCAAGTTTCCTTGATGCCCGGAAACATACTAAAAGCCCGCTTAATAATAACTTCATATTTTATTGATCCGATTCATCCCTCATGATTGACTTCGAAATTGAGCATTTTTCAAAAGTCTCATCCGGCCCATACCCGAACAGGTATAAAAATTACTATTATGCTTAATTTTATACCCGATAAGGTATAGATTCTAAAATAACTCTTGATATTATACCCGAAATGATATAAATTGTTGACAAATTATTTTAACTATACCCGAAAAGGTGTAATTATGAATGATAAATTGGTTGTATTTGTTAAGCGCCGGCGCAAACAGTTGGGGCTGACTCAGGTGGACCTAGCTGATCGCGCCGGCGTGGGATTGCGTTTCATTCGAGATTTGGAGCAGGGCAAGCAAACGCTACGCATGGACAAGGTGAACCAGGTACTGGCTTTGTTTGGGCATTGTTTAGAGCCTGTTTCTGTTTCTGAGGATTAATAAATGTATCGTAAAGCCAACGTATTCTTCAACGATAAAATAGCCGGGTTGCTGTCAGAACAGGAAGAAGGTTATGTATTTCAGTATTCTGAATCCTATTTGGCTGACCCTGAAGCGCTGGCTGTCAGTTTTACGCTGCCTCTGCAAAAGGAGCCTTTTATCAGCAAAACAATGTTTGCTTTTTTTGACGGATTGATTCCAGAGGGCTGGCTGCTCGATGTTGCTGTAGAAACCTGGAAGTTGGACCCGCGCGACCGCATGGGACTTTTAATAACATGCTGCAAAGACTGTATCGGTGCGGTTTCGATAATTGCTGCGGAGAAATAAGAAAAATGACCGAAATAAAAAACTGTCTGATCTGCTACCAGCCTTTGGCAGAAAATCAAAAACTCTACCATCCGAAATGCAGCAAAAAACTTTTTTGGCAAAGTAACGCGCCCGAGTTGCCCTACGCTTATGGTGAATTAACAAAGTTAGCCCAAAAGGTTGTGCACAGCCGGATTACGATTCCCGGCGTACAGGCAAAACTTTCATTACTTTTGGATAAAAGCCTTAAAAAAAACAGTCGTTTTACGCTGGTTGGTTTATGGGGTAATTTCATATTGAAACCGCCGCTGGAAGCTTATCCCTTTATGCCGGAAATCGAGCATTTAACCATGCATCTGGCTGGGCTATTGAAAATCGACACCGTGCCACATGGCCTCATACCACTAAAGTCAGGTGAAATAGCCTATATTACGCGGCGCGTAGATCGATTGCCGGATGGGAAAAAACTCCACATGGAAGATATGTGCCAGCTAACCGAACGGCTGACAGAGGATAAATACCACGGCTCCATGGAACAAATCGGCAGAATTATTCAAAAATTATCTTCCAATAAAATATTCGATACCATTCGTCTGTTTGAGATCGCTTTGTTCTCATTTATAACCGGCAACGCGGACATGCATCTTAAAAATTTCTCATTAATCTATCCTTTGGATGGCATGGTCAATCTGTCTGCCGCTTATGATATGCTTGCGACGCGACTGCTCATTCCTGAAAAGGACGATCCTGAAGAGTTAGCGTTGACTCTCAATGGTAAAAAAAGAAAATTTGCCCGCAATGATTTCCACAGCTTCGCAACACATTTGGGCCTGAATGAAAGACAAATAATGAATGTTTTGAATCGCTTTACAGAGGCCATACCTGAAATGGTGTCAGTTATTGACAGGGGGTTCCTGCCTCAACAAAAAACAGATGAATTCAAACAACTGATTAAAGAAAGGGCCGCACGTTTTGAATTATAGGAGGGAAGGGAAGCGGCTATTCGTATTGCAGATGAAATCGAGGCAGTATTGTAATTCGCCGTTTTATGGTTATATTTCTTTCCTTGAAGCTTGATCCCACATCTTACCATTTTTTTTCGTCATCGGTAACAATCTCCTTGGTAGGTAGGGTTGATAAAATTGGTGTCTTATCTCTATCCTACCAGACTGTTACCCAAATTGTGAAGAAACAAACTGAAGCGGACTGAGATTAGATTTGAACCAGCCCCAAGGGACAGAATCCCACGGCGGCGTTGATCATCTCTGCCTGTATCGGTTTAACTGAGAAGATAGGGGGCGTGTACCATACCGATCTCATTCGTCGGTCTGGTACCGGGCAAACAGGCGATTTCCCGGACGAACCTTGGGTTTCATACATCGTTGTGCCCAGTCGGGCATAAACATTTATGGCAAACAGCATAAAGGATAAACAAAAAAAATATGAACGATTTTAATCAAAAAGAGATCAATCGGAGACGAACTTTTGGAATTATCAGCCATCCCGATGCCGGAAAAACCACGCTGACAGAAAAGTTTCTCCTTTTTGGTGGGGCAATCCAGCAGGCCGGAGCGGTTAAGGCAAGAAAAGCTGCCAGGCATGCCACCAGTGACTGGATGTCGATTGAAAAGGAGAGAGGTATTTCAGTGACAACTTCCGTAATGAAGTTTAACTACAGGGAGTTTGAAATTAATCTGCTTGATACACCGGGCCACCAGGACTTTTCAGAAGATACATACAGGGTGTTGACCGCCGTTGACAGTGCTCTGATGGTGATTGACAGTGCCAAAGGGGTGGAACCGCAGACCGAAAAGCTCATGGAGGTCTGCAGGATGCGGAATACCCCGATCATTACATTCATAAATAAGCTTGACCGTGAAGGTATGGCGCCTCTTGATATCCTGGATGACATCGAGAATAAACTGCAGATCGAATGTACGCCGCTTTCCTGGCCCATTGGCATGGGCAAGCGCTTTAAAGGTGTATATAATCTGTTTCACCGACAACTCCATATTTTCCAACCCGGCAGGGAAACCTCTGGCCAGGATGGAATCGTTATTAATGACCTGTATGATCCTGTTCTGGATAAACTTTTACGGCAACAGGCCGATGAATTGCGGGAAGATATTGCCCTGCTTGAAGGTGCCATGGATCCGTTTGACCACCCGCATTTTTTGACAGGAAGTCAAACTCCGGTTTTTTTCGGAAGTGCGATTAATAATTTCGGGGTTAAGGAGATGCTGGACGCATTGGTGGAACTGGCTCCCCAGCCAGACATCAGACCGGCTGTTTCCCGTAAAGTTTCACCATACGAAAAACAGTTTTCCGGCTTTGCTTTTAAGATACAGGCAAATATGAATCCGGCCCACAGGGACAGGATTGCGTTTGTCAGGATCTGTTCAGGAAAATTTACCAGAGGAATGAAAGTTGTCCACCACAGAATTGGAAAAGAGGTCGCCTTGGCCAATGCAACCATCTTCATGGCACAGAACAGGAAAAATGTAGACCAGGCATTTCCGGGAGATATTATCGGTATCCATAACCACGGTACCATAAAAATCGGCGATACTTTTACCGAAAAAGAACCTTTGAAATTCAGCGGAATTCCTCATTTTGCACCTGAGCATTTCAGACGCGTCCACTTGAAGAACCCGTTAAAGAGCAAGCAACTTCAAAAAGGATTGATCCAGCTCGCAGAAGAGGGGGCTGTCCAGGTTTTCCGGCCTGTCACCGGCAGAGATTATATTCTGGGGGCGGTCGGTGTGCTTCAGTTTGAGGTAACCATGGCACGCCTCAAGGCGGAATATGGCGTGGATGCCGTATATGAACCGGTGAATTTTAAGGTGGCCCGCTGGGTCGGGTGTGATGATGGGAAAAAAATGGCTGAATTTGAAAAACAGAATATCAGCCACATGGCAAGAGATGCTGAAGGATCTCTCTCCTTTCTGACCACCAGTGAATGGCAGCTGGATTATTGTATAAAAGAGTGGCCGGAGATAAAGTTTTTTAAGACACGTGAGATTAACTGACCACTCTACCTGCAGCAACCATCATTTTATCCCGATTCCGGCCCCCCTGTCACACGCCCCGAACATGCAGGAAGGTAAATAAGTGCCGACTGTCCCCACAGGACTATATGTTGTCCATTTGACGGCCTTTCGGTTACCCATCCAGCACGCTGATCAATGGATCCCCATTGGTTATCTTCCCGGCATGATGATGCGTGAATCCTCTTTTTTTTCCTTCACCTGCTGTTCGCGCATTTTTTTCACCCGTTCCACCATTTCACCCAACGCTTTCTGCATTGCCTCCGGGAATTCATTGATCGCCTCCTCGATGTTACCGGCCTTCAGGGCGGACTGAAGCGGCACCGGCCCTTCCGGAGACATCAGTTGGGTTTGGGCCATAAATATGGGTGTGCGACTGGAATCTTTCGTCCCGTCGGCGTTTACCGGTATAAGACGTCTGATTGACGCCACCTTGAGGTCGGTAATCGATTCTTCCTGATACAAATTGTTCTTATCAACGGTAAAATCGATCTGTGGTCCCTGTTCTCCATTGGTCATGTAAGCCTCCTTAAGTAAGATTAAAGTGTATAAACAATCATTCGGCGATACACTAACGCATGCCAGATCCGACACGCATCAGGTCCGGGTTGCCGTTGCTTAGGTCAAGGATATCCTGCGCCAATGGGTCATTTCCGGTAGACCGGTAGCACCAGTGTCTTGACCTTGCCCGAAGGGTAAAAAATGATTAGCAAAAAGAGGATAGGAACAATGAGAGGAATAACGCATGCGTAGACGCGATGCTTTTAAGTTCATACCTCTTGTCACAAGAAACATTAAAGGTGTTTCGTGATGACTTTCACGAACAGTTCGGGTGGTTTTTTCTTAACTAGTGTCCATCCACGGATATAACTATCCGTAATACATAAAAAAAGCGCATTTTGTAGTGGACTTTTTATTCTTTTTGCAGTATATGAAAAAGCGACAACAATTTGATATAACTACAAAAC
>JAXHVO010000038.1 GCA_034189135.1 Thermodesulfobacteriota bacterium
TTGTCTAATTGTAATTTGGGTCTTTGGCTTTTTCTTGGCATAGCTTCCTCCATAGTTTTTGAAGAAGCTATATCACATATTATATTTTATGTAAATGTTTTAATGAAACTTTGTACTAGACGCAGGCCGGAAAGCGGAGATCCATTGCTAAACCTGTTGGTTCGTCAACGCCAGTTTTTGCTCTTGATCAGAGTCACCAATCACAGGCGCCTAGAATTTAGCGTACTTTAATCACTGTTGATGCAGCATTTTACCCCGCGTACTTATAACCAACTCTTCTATGGACACCTTCTTCCCTGCTGCTTCCATACCCTTTTTGACAATCATGGGAAGGCCGGAACAGCATGGCACTTCCATAACAACGCATGTGACACTCTTAATATCCGCAGTTTTAAAGATGTCGCCAAATTTATCAACATATTCTTCCACATCGTCAAATTTCGGACATCCGATCATCACCACCCTGCCTTTGAGCAAATCCCTGTGTAGCGTTGGAATGGCCACTCCACAGCAATCTGCCAGAACAAGTAGATCCGCTCCTTTTAAAAACGGCGCAGTTGCAGGCACCAGCCTGATTTGAACCGGCCAGTGAGAAAGAGCGGACTCTTCATCTTGAAAGGAAGCCGGTATATTGGCTTGCTTACACGAAGAAGCCGGTGCAAATGTCTGAATATGAGTGGATGGGCACCCGCAGGCCAACGTGGCGGGCTCCTTTTGTTTTTCTGCTTCTTTTTCCGCCAGGTATTTTTCCACCGCATCTTCATCGAACTCCTCTGCTTCACGTTCAACGATCTTAAGTGCGCCGGTGGGACATTCGCCGATGCAGGCACCAAGACCGTCACACAGGTTGTCCGCCACCATCCTTGCCTTGCCGTCCACCACCTGTAATGATCCCTCTGCGCAGCTGGGTACACACTGACCGCAGCCGTCACACAGCTCTTCATCAATTTCTATTATTTTGCGTAATGTCTTCATTTATCCGTCCTTTGTTCGCTTACCCAATCAGCAGCATACAGGAAGATGGTGAATGTCGAATGTGGCTTAAAGTATTCGACTGTTGAATATTTTCCCTTAATTCTTGTCCTGCTTTAAAAGTGTTTTCTTGGCTTCCACCCCACCGCTTTGGGTTAAAAACGATTTTTTAATTATCTTTTTCAGTTTGTCGGCCTCAATGACCTGGTCTTTATGATTATCTTCTATGTTTGCAATAAGGTCTGCATCATACACTGCCTTAAAATTTGCCGTTTCTTCCGGCCCGGGGTGATGGTGGTGGCCAACGATATCGCATACTTCATCTATAAGTTCTGTTTTAGCACCGAGCTTTTCCAATATGGACCGGGCAATGGGTGGGCCTTCCTGTTCCTGGTGTTTGGGTTCGGTACTGTTGAATTTTTTTTGGGCCTCGTGAATACCGATATCATGAAGATACGCGGCAGACAAAATAACCGCCATATTTCCCTGGCCTTCGGCTTTGCCGATTCTTTCCGCATACCTGGCCACACGGGTCGCGTGGCTGATTCTTTTAAAATCGGTTTTAAAATACCGTTTCATTTCAATGGCCACCCGGTCTTTCAACAGGTCTTCCTTTTGGGCCAGAAGCTCTGGCGGAAGATTTCCGATGCACTGTTCGGCAAACTGGCAATATGACGCACAGCCAAAATCCATTTTAGGATTGATAAACCGGTGCCCGCAGCTCGGACATTTGCGGGTGGTGTCATCTTTAAAAAATTCCACTTTATTCCCGCATTCCGGGCATTTTGCATCAAAGATGGCTCCCGGTTTCCAGTACAGCGTATCTTGACCTGGGCACTTCATGATTTTCTCCAATCGCTGGTTTGTATTTTGTAAAAGTCTATTAAATGATAATATTAGTCTGTTTTGTCCATAAATCAAGTATGCAAAAGAATCTTACCGGCTTTGGCCTTACCTGTGGTTTTGCCTTGATTTTCCGGTTTTGCCATATTGGCTCTGTTTACTTCCATGTATATGTCAGCAGCACCCCAATTTAAGCGGGATGCTGCTATACCGCTGAATCACTATTTTCCTGTCATCATGGCTTCAACATCTGCTTCTACCGTATCGATGGGTTTGATACCGAATTTTTCCACCAGCACTTTGGCCACGTTGGGGGAAAGAAATCCCGGGAGGGTCGGCCCCAGTCGAATACCTTTAACCCCAAGGTAGAGAAGCGCCAGGAGAACGGCAACCGCTTTTTGCTCATACCATCCGATATCAAAAGAGATCGGAAGCTGGTTAATATCACCCAGTCCAAAGACCTCTTTGAGTTTCAATGCGATAACCGCCAGAGAATAACAGTCGTTACACTGTCCGGCATCAAGGATTCTCGGTATACCTCCGATATCTCCAAGATCGAGCTTGTTGTAGCGATATTTTGCACAACCGGCAGTCAAAATCACCGTGTCCTGCGGCAGAGCCTGGGCCACTTCGGTAAAATAGTTTCTCGATTTCTGACGTCCGTCACAACCGGCCATAACCACAAACCTTTTGATCGCTCCTGATTTTACCGCATCCACCACCTTATCAGCAAGTGCAAGCACCTGGTTGTGGGCAAAACCTCCCACGATCTTTCCTGTCTCAATTTCAGTGGGCGGATCACATTTCTTTGCCAGCTCGATAATCTCAGAAAAATCTTTTGAGCCGCCTTTGGCCCTGTCCGGTATATGCTTGACATCAGGATAGCCGGTCATGCCGGTGGTAAAGATTCTTTTCTGATACGTATTATTTTTTCTTATGGGAATAATACAGTTTGTCGTCATAAGAATGGGGCCGTTAAAGGATTCAAATTCCTTGTTCTGCTGCCACCATGACCCACCGTAGTTTCCCACAAAATGAGCATACTTTTTAAATGCCGGATAGTAATTGGCAGGAAGCATTTCGCCGTGGGTATACACATCGACTCCGGTGCCTTCGGTCTGTTTTAAAAGCTCTTCCATGTCTTTAAGATCGTGTCCGCTGATGAGTATTCCCGGATTGGAGCCGACTCCGATATTGACTTCGGTGATCTCCGGATTTCCGTATGCGGTGGTATTGGCTTCATCCAACAACGCCATGGTGTTGACTGCCGTTTCTCCGGCTTTCATCACCAATCCGACCATTTCGTTCACCGACAAATCTTTGGTGGTGGATGCCAGGGCTTCCATGAGAAAATCGTAGATATCTTCTCTTTCAAACCCCAAAATGGCGGCATGATCTGCATAAGCGGCAACCCCTTTTAACCCGATGATTAAAAGCTCTCTTAAAGAGCGCACATCTTCATCCGCTGTTGACAACACACCCACCGATTTGGCCTTTTCATTAAACTCGGCAGCATCATCCGAAAACCAGGTGGCGGAGTGATGCAGATTTTCGGCAAAATCCTTTCCGGTTTTTTCTTTATAGGCAGCTAGAAATTTATCTTTAAGATCATCTCTGCGTTTTAATGCCTCTTTTATCATGGCAACAAACCGGTCGTTATCCCAGTTGGCGTTGGTAATGGTGGTAAACAGTGCCTGGGCAACAAATAAACCCGTCTCTTTATCCAAAATTCCAAGTTCTTTTGCCTTTTCGCCATAAACGGCAATACCTCTTAACACATAGATTAACAGATCCTGAAGATTTGCGGTTTCTTCCGGTTTCCCACACATACCTTTAACTGTGCAGCCTGTGTTCTTGGCTGTCTCCTGACATTGAAAACAAAACATAGCTTTCCTCCTTTATTGGTTTGGGTTGAATCACTTTTCCCTAAAAAGATTTTTAAGGACCATTTCCTTATTTTTGATTTAATTTTACATGCCAGGCTGAGCAAGTGCATTGACTTAGGTCAAAAAAAAGAAAAAATTTTGCCGCAGTCTTGAAAACATTAAAAACCCTTCGCCAAAGAGGAACACTTACGGATTCCTTTCCTAGCTTTATTCACCCTTCAATCCGGATACAACATTGTGTATAATTAATTTATTTGATACACAATTGTACCTTATTCATAAAATGTTGTACTGAAATCGAATTTTTACTATTCTATTTAAAAATTTACCACCAATCTTCATCCGGGATCGATAGCCGGTGGCGCACCATGATTCAGATATCATCCCATTTGAAGCGGCTGATTCACATCTCCAGTGAAACGTTTTCTATCTAGTCATCAATGATGAATTTCGATTTTATTGTCTGATATCCATAGCCATGATATAGAGCAATAAGATTACTATAACCTATGTAAGGTGGAACGCTTTACGGGTATGGTTACGATCGATTAATCCACAGTTTAATTTCGCAAGGCCAGAATCAAATCTATTCGTAGAGGGTCACACCGGCTGCCTGCAATTATAACCCAAATGATCGAAAGGCTATCTCGGATGATTCATGCTGAAAATCTGACGCGAATCTATTCGCTGGGAGAAACAAAAGTTATCGGCTTAAACAGAGTCAATCTGGATATCCGGCAGGGTGAATTGGTTATGCTGAAAGGCAACAGCGGATCGGGGAAAAGCACGTTGTTATCTCTGCTTGGCGGACTGGACCAACCCTCAGAAGGCAATTTGACTGTTTCAGGCTATAATTTAAATACAGCCATAGAATCTGAACTGATTGACTTTAGACGAGAGGTGGTGGGTATGATCTTCCAATCGTTTAATTTGCTGCCGACCCTGGATATATTGGAAAATATCTGCTTACCCGGTTTGCTCGCAGGTAAACCTCTTGATTCAGTTCAACAAAAGGCAGTATCATTAATTGAAAAATTTGATCTGAACCCTCGTAAGCACCACAAGCCCAGCCAGCTTTCTGGAGGAGAAATGCAAAGAACCGCTATTGCTCGTGCGCTCATCAACGATCCTTTGCTAATTCTTGCAGACGAGCCCACCGGAAACATCGATAGCCTAAACGGTCAAAGAGTCATTGATCTCTTGGTTCATTTAAATCAAAATGATGGCCGAACCGTGGTCATTGCCACCCATAGCAACCTGGCTGATGATTTTGCCACCCTTCAGCTTTGTTTGAAAGACGGAGAAATATCCGATCAGATATGCAGCACTTGATATTATTCTTTCGCTTATTTCGATGGTTTAGTTTACGCCATTTAAAAAATCATAAGGCACATACTGTCATCGTGCTGGTTGGAATCGCCTTGGGCGCAGCGGTTTTCACCAGTGTGCGATTATCAATAGATGCATCCATCGACGCATTCACTCGCAGTGTAACCCAGATCACCGGAAAATCCGATAGGATACTATTACGATCAGGCGGTCGTGTTCCCGAAAACATGCTTCAAGATTTGATAAAGCATCCGTCGGTTCAAAACGCAAGCCCGCTCCTCAGCACTTATGTAAGAGAGTCGACGCATTTGGGAGAACCCTTTCTGTTGATCGGCCTGGATCCCCTTATGGACAGAACGCTGAGAACATGGCATGGGGATAAAAAGACCACATCTCTTCGCTCGGATTGGATCAAACTAATATCTGAACCCAATTCTTTATTCCTGGGAAAGCCGCTTACCGAACGATTTGGACTCAAACCGGGTGATAGGATCACACTGGAACATGCAAACACCACCGGTAGGTTTATGGTATTGAGCCCGCTTGCGCCTGATGGCCTGGCTCTCGTGGAGGCCGGCAACATCGGCATTACCGATATTGCCACATTTCAAGAATTTACCGGCACCATCGGCTTCGTCGACCGTATCGATCTTATCTTTAAATCATCAGTCTCCAAACCTGATCTTCTTAAATTTGAATCATCTTTGGCGCCGGGTTTAATCCTCAGAAGTCCGTCTGATAGACGCGAAAGCGGCCAAAATATGATTAAGGCCTATCAATTAAATCTATCGATTCTAAGTTTTGCTTCGCTGTTTGTGGGCATGTTTTTGGTATACAGCCTGGTGGCACTGAATGCTGCCTCGCGCCGACATGAAATTGCTGTTCTCCGGAGTACCGGTAGTTCCTCAAAACTTATTTTTTTGTTATTTTTATTTGAAGGGGTATTTCTGGGTGTGGCCGGTTGGGTAATCGCCATACCCATCAGCACTGCACTGGTTAAATACTTACTTACCGGTATCAGCGAAACTATTTCTATACTATTCGTAAGGGTAAGGGTGGATCAATTCTCTTTAAGCGGATGGGAAATTCTTCTATCCTTTTGGATGACGCTAATTATCTCCGTTTTAGCAGCGTTACAACCAGCACGTATGGCGATGCAGGTTTCTCCCAAAGAAGCACTAAGTTTATCTCAGCGTGAGAGCTTCGGGCGTTTCTCCCCAGTCCAACTTTTTATTATGGGTATTGTTTTTGTTCTCACGGTGTTACCACTGTCCACGCTGTCGCCAATCCAGGGCCTTCCCTTAGCCGGATATGCGGCTATTATTCTGCTGTTTGCCGGATTTTCGCTGGTGTCTCCCTGGTGTTTAAAAAAAGCCGCTGCAATCATTAGGCCGATCTTGCTGAGAGTCGGTGGAATACCAGCTTATTTAGCAGGCAACTACATAAAAAATAGTGGCACCCGAACATCAATCTCAGTTGGATCACTGATTACTGCAGTCGCCTTGTTTATTGCGCTGGTTATTATGATCCACAGCTTTAGAAATACCGTTGAACTGTGGGTCAATCAAACGGTCAGCGGCGATCTTTTTGTTTCTCCCAAACTCGCTGAGTACAATCAGTTTCAGGATCCCTTTCCAGAGAAAATCATTCAAGGCCTGAAATCGATCCAATCTCCAGTGGACTTGGTACCCAATCGACGCATTGCTTTGAGTTATGGATTGATACCCTATCAGTTGGAAGTCATGGACGTTAAGACTTTTTTGAAATACGGCAGCTTTATATGGCTTAAAGGATCACCACAACAATCGATTCAGGCCGTCATACAAGGAAAAGGCGTCACACTGTCCGAGGTGTTTTCCAACCAAAGCGGCTTAAATTTTGGTGATACCTATATTGCTCAGGTCAAGGATTTGCCAATCCGTTTACCTGTTCTCGGAGTGGTTAGAGACTATCGTACCCATGGCGGTGTGGTATTTTGTGATTTTAATTTTTTTAAGCGAAATAATTTTGCTTTGCCCTGGGGCGGCGTTCGCATTTTTTTTAATCGTTCCACTGAAAATTCGGAACAGCCGTTATCATTGTTACAGAGCGAGATTATTGATAACTGTGGCCCCCATCTGGATATGATCAGTGGAAAGACACTTCGCACCGAGATATTGAAGATTTTTGATGAAACCTTTGCCATTACCACCGTCCTACTATTTATTGCACCGCTCATCGCAACCATGGGGATTGCAACAACGCTGGCAATTATGGTCCTTGACCGCTCCCAACAGATGAATATTTTAGTTGCAGTCGGTGCTGACACGAACCAGATTCGCGGTATTGTTGTTTGGGAAAGCCTTTTAATGGTCATTGTAGGAGAGATCGCCGGTGTGGTTTGTGGATTGATACTATCTTACCTACTGATTTTTGTCATTAACCTTCAATCATTCGGGTGGACGTTTATTTATAATATTAACTGGCGGACTTTAAGTATATCTTTGCCTTTAATCTTACTATCTGCCTTTGCCGCAGCTTTGCCGGCCATAAAACTGGTTTTTAGACAGCCGCCGGCAACATTGCTAAAGGAAAATTAACGCCTTGTATTTCATAAGCATAAGAAATATGAAAAATAACGTATTTCAAATAAAAATCATTACAATATTAGCCGTTTCTATAATTTTGATTGTCTGCTGTCCCTTGACGTTTTCAGCAGACCAGACGTTTCTTCCTATCACATCCGCCAGAGCCGAGGAGTCAACCTATTACCGTGTCACCAGACCCTGCAATTTATCTTTTCCAGATGATCACGGTATGC
Source organism: Thermodesulfobacteriota bacterium (assembly GCA_034189135.1). Lineage (NCBI taxonomy): Bacteria > Pseudomonadati > Thermodesulfobacteriota > Thermodesulfobacteriota bacterium. Next base: position 7,831 of record JAXHVO010000038.1, read on the forward strand.
ACCCAGGTTATCGCACCGAATGGTGGTACTATACCGGGAATCTAAAGGCACATACAGGAGAAAAATTTGGTTTTCAGATGACGATTTTTCGATCTCAGATCAGCCCGCCTGGAGCTGAAAAAAACTGGCCCAGCCCCGCATCGCAGTGGCGATCACAGAACATCTTTCTCGGCCATGCTGCTGTTTCGAACCTCACCGCCCATCAGCATATTTTCGACGAACAATGGAGCAGGGAAATGGATGGCATCGCAGGGGTGAGTCAAAATGAATCTGGAACTACTCGAATTTACTTGAATAAATGGTCAATTATGATCGATGAAAAACGACACAACGTTCGGGTCCAATCCAATCAGTTTGCGTTTGATCTGAAAATGAGGTCATTAAAACCAGCTGTTTTACACGGAGACCAGGGTTATAGCCGTAAAGGTGAACTTGATGAAAGCGCCAGCTGTTATTATTCCTTTTCAAGACTGATGACTGATGGAACTCTGGTTTACAAAGATCAAACGTATACCGTTTCCGGATACAGTTGGATGGATCACGAATTCAGCACGGCTCCTTTGCAGAAAAATATAATTGGTTGGGATTGGTTCAGTCTCCAGTTTTCAGACAATACTGAACTGATGGTTTTTTTGTTGCGACAAGCAGAGAAATCACATCATCCTGCTTCCAGCGGGTCTTACATATATGCAGATGGTACCAAAAAACATCTAACTCATAAGGATTTTAACATCAAAGTGCTGGATACTTGGAAAAGTCCTCAATCCGGTGCAGGTTATCCTTCAAAGTGGCAACTATCCATATCAGATATGGATATGGAAATAACTCTCGCATCAAATATCAAAAACCAGGAAATGATGACCAGCGAAAGCACTGATGTGATATACTGGGAAGGAAGCGTTGCCATCAATGGCCATAAGGGACCGCAAGGCATTTCCGGATTTGGCTATGTTGAGTTAACCGGATATAACCAAAAATTCGATGCACCGCTTTGAAAAAATTGGCCGTTTTTTAACACGCTACCTTTTCCATTATAAGAGATTGTAACGAAAGAACAGCCGGATTGTACCATCTGCCCAGTTACTTTCTGTACCATGAACATGATAAGCAAAACAGATATGAGTTTGGTTCCATTTCATGATAGAACTCAGTCAAAAATCATCGCCAAAGGTAAGATAACTGAACCCTGTTGTAAACAAGGATAGATAGAGTTATGATTAAACCACAAGGAGTCCTGCAATGAATGAATCTGACAATAAAATGGTCTTGGTGAAAAAAAAAGACCATATTGGTTTTTTAACACTTAATAATCCGGAAAAACGCAATGCACTTTCCCCCGAACTGCTCATGGATGTTTATCAAAACCTGGAAGAATTTTCAAAAAATGATGATGTCCGGTGCCTGGTGATAAAGGGTTCAGGAAACAAGGTATTTTCCTCGGGTTATGATATTGGTGCCATTCCTGTGAGCCTGCTTCCCGATCACAAGCAAAAAACTCCAGACATTTTGCTTAAGGTGTTAGACTCTGTTAAAAATTTTGCTTATCCCACCATAGCCATGCTGAACGGGCATGCATTTGGAGCAGGGTTTAATCTTTGTGCGTGCTGCGACATTCGAATCGCAGCAGATAATGTTAAACTTGGAATGACGCCGGCCAGAATCGGTGTGGGTTATCCCCCGGAAGGCATACAGCAATTTATCGAAGCTTTCGGGATTGCCAGAACAAAGGAAATCTTTTTTACCGCCAATACCTTTCAGGGCAAAGCACTCCTTAATAAAGGACTGGTGGATTATTTGATTCCAAAAGCGGATCTTGAAGAATTCACCCATGCATATGCCCGAAAGATCACCCGGAATGCACCGCTTTCATTAAAGTGCATTAAAAATATTATTTCCATGTTTGAAAATGATTTGGCACTGAATCAGAAAAATATTGAGAAGGCTGATCGATTGATGCAAAAATGCTTTCAAAGTGATGACTTAAAAGAAGGACAGGCTGCGTTCCTGGAAAAAAGAGTCCCTAAGTTTACCGGGAAATAATCTGGTATTAATAAAAGTTTTTCTCCGCAGGCACAGATATAGCAAATTCGAAACTCCACCTCAATCATTTATATGACCAGCAAAACGATCCTTACCGCTTTTCGCTTCTTCTGCGTTAATCTGAGGTACACTGATACACCCAGATAGTTTCCTCATTTAAAACAAAGCATATGCATGAGAATGACTATAGATTTCACTCCTTAATTTTACATTAACCGAACAGACGGTTGTTTCACTGAAATTAGATTTTGTATCATTAATGGCCACCAATCCCATTCCAGTAACAAAATATTGGCAATAATTCTTCGCAATACATCATTATTTTGAACCATTGACACCTAAGAAAGTGTTTCTTATTTTAATCATGGGTTTTTAAGCCTGAAAAAGGAGGTGGCCATGAACACAAATCATACTCAAAAAATGGATGCACTGACAGGCGGATCGGAAAGAGCGTTTATTGCACAACTCAAAGCGGTTTTTGAAAAAATGTCCCATGAAATTCCGTTATATATGTTTGCGGAACAGGGACAAGACGATGATTTTCTTCGGGCAAGCCGTCAGATGGTGAGAGCTTTTCGGGAACTGACCGATAAAATAACTTTCAGAGAATTCTCTCTGGATCATAAATTGGCAAAGAAATGGAAAGTTACCGCATCACCCACCCTGTTAATTGCACCGGAAACCTATGACATACGCTGGCTGGGTGCGCCCGTGGGTGAAGAAGGTCGCACTTTTTTAGAAACTTTGATTTTGGTGGGGTTCCAACGAAGCGACGTCAACGATCAGGCCCGAAAAGTGATTCAAAATATCAATTCCAGGCGGAAAATAAAAGTGTTTGTGAGTCCCACTTGCCCCTATTGCCCTCAGCAGGCGGTGAACGCCGTGCGTGCGGCCGTTGAAAAACCCGAGCTGATTTCATTGGAAATTATTGATATTCAGGCCAATCCTGAAATTGCCGATCAATACTCCGCCCAAAGCGTCCCCCAAACTTTTGCCAATGAAACACTTATCGGTATGGGCGCACAGACTGAAGAGATTTTTGCGTTATCGTTGCAAAAACTGGAACCGCAAACTGTGTTTATTCCGGATAGTGACGCGGAATTGGTGAAAACCGACCTGGTTATCGTGGGCGGCGGTCCTGCCGGATTAACCGCCGGTATTTATGCCAAACGAAGCGGTTTGAACACCGCCATCATCGAAGGCCAGGCCCTGGGTGGTCAGATGGCACTAACCCCGGTAGTGGAAAACTATCCCGGTTTCACCCATGTGGGTGGTAAAGCCCTGGTCGATATCATGGTGACCCATGCCCTGGAATATGCGAAGATTTTTCAACAGGAAAAAGTAGTTGATATTCAACCCGGAGATCCTATTGTGGTGACTACCAGCCAACGAAAATTTCATACCCGAGCTGTGCTGTTGGCCACCGGAGCCTCTCATAAACAGCTGGGTGTTCCCGGTGAGTCCCGACTTTCCGGCAAAGGGGTCTCATACTGCAGCACCTGTGACGGCCCTTTGTTTAAAGATAAAAAAGTCATCATGGTCGGTGGCGGCAACAGTGCAGCTACCGAAGCCCTGCATTTGCATCATATGGGTGTTGATGTCACGCTGGTTCACCGGCGCGACAAACTCCGCGCCCAGGAAGTGTTGGCCAAAAATCTGGCCGATAACCAAATCCCCATTCTCTGGAATAGCGAAATCAAAGAAATCCGTGGAGACCAACGGGTAGAAGAAGTCTCCTTATTCAATAACCGGACAAAAGAAATCTCAACTCTGAAAACGGATGGGGTGTTTCTGGCCATTGGTTATACCCCGTCGGTTGAGTTGGCACAAAAAACCGGGGTGGCTCTTACCGAAAACGGCTATATTCAACGAGATGCCAGACATCGTACCAATATTCCCGGCATCTATTCCGCCGGTGATGTGGAAGGCGGCTACAAGCAGATCGTCACCGCCGCCGGGCAAGGGTCCGAGGCAGCCATGAGTATCTTCGAGGATTTGATCAATCCCTACTGGCAGGATAAACTGGCCCAGAATTTGTGAACGCCGGATAATTTGTTTTATAGTAGTTGTCAAAAATATGTTTCGTTGCAGGGGGGTAAGAAAAGCAACCCCCTTAAAATGTTAAAAGTGACCGGGGACGGTCTTGACACTGCTTGGCAATTACGATTTTTTCCGGTAATTTTCAAAGATGTTTTGATAAAAGAAACTGGCTTTAAAATTATATAAAAATTTTTGCCTTACAGTGACAAGTTATCACAGATTTTTGAAAGCTCAATTTTTATAGGATATCTCCATATATCACAAGTCGACGTCATTTTGGAACTATGGTGAGATATGCCGGGTTTTTACATGCCTTTCTCATAATTTTTTCCTATCCACTAAAGTTCCGCTCTTTTATGCCGATAACTATTTCATCTACTTGTTTCATCACAACTTTTTTAAAATCTGATGTATCTCCAACATAAGATAAAGTAAGATAAAGGATGTTACCATGAGTAAAAAAATAATTATAATATTTCTATCAATACCATTGATCTTGTTAATTCTTACAGAAGTATTTGCTGCGGAATATAACGTGAAATTTCCTGATATTGGCATACGATATAAATGGAATAAAATAGAACGTAAACCAGTCATTACAGGATTTGAGCCAAATTCTGGTGCGCAGAAAGCCGGGGTGCGTGTTAATGACCGGATTAGGTTCTCTGGGACATCACCTACAACCAAAAAGGGTTTTTTAATTGCCCAGAGGGATCTTCCAATCGGCAAAAAGGTGGAGACTCTAATATACCGAGGGGATAAGATAATAATAGTCCATATCGAGGTTGGATACTCGAATTTTAAAGCCTATTACAATAATAACCTAGTAAAGAAAGAACTTTCGTTTCAAAGCTCCTCACCGGTTATATTGCAGGGTAGCTATAGTGATGGGTTGGCTTATTTTTATCACATATTGATAAATTTTCATAAAGAATTCGTAGCTATAGACGAATTAAGAAAAGATTCAAATTCTGCCTGCGAAGAGATTTTAAATGCATTTTATGTATTGTATGATTGGAGTAAAAAAGGCAATAAACGCCTTAATAAAGATGTTTACTCAGTAGTGAATTTGAAGTTTTATAACTATTTATCAAGGTTCGTGAAGCTTTTCAGTAAACCTGAGAGTAAGGACCTCTTAAAAAAGGAAAATGTACAAAATGTAGTACCCCAATTGAGCGAAAACTTATGCTGCTTTTTTAAATTCATTTTCGTTTAGAGTAGTACAAATGTTACGATAAAGTAATTCAGTTTCATTGTTCTTTGTCAATTCGATGACTTTTA
>JAXHVO010000039.1 GCA_034189135.1 Thermodesulfobacteriota bacterium
TGGATTTTGGTCACAGAATCAGCGCTGTTACCTTTAATCCAAAAGGAGCATTTTTTAAATACTCAGCATAGCTTTTGCCATTCTCCCCAGCTTAGCTGGGGGTTTAGCTCTGTAATTAAATCCGGCTTTTCTCAAGCCTGCGGCATAATGCGCAAACACTTCATCTTTCATTGGCAATATCTCAGCAGCCCTCTTTAAAGAAAATTGGGGAATGATTCGCTTGACTTCTTCAGCCTTGGCCCGAGCAAATTCTTTTTTACCCAAATGACCGTAACATGAAGCAAGCATACTGTGGGCGGGCATGAAATTCGGATTTTTAATGATGGCCTTTTGCAAAGCGGCCACGGCTTCCTCATACATTTGGAGCTCGAAAAAGGCATGACCCAAGCTAAAGATATAGTGTTCCGGATAGTTCGGGTTTAAACGGATGGCCTTTTCAAGATACCCAAGGCCTTTTTTCGGCAAACCGGAAAACACCAGGGCCTCTCCCAGCGACGAAAGCGCATCCGCATCATTGGGGTTGAGAAAAACGGCTTTCTTAAGCTCTGCAATGGCTTCCTCGTGTCGCTTCTTCCACAGGTACACATTCCCCAGGATGACATGTCCCTGAGGAGAGGATTCATCCAGGCTTACCGCCTTTTTCCCCAGCTCTAACGCTTCATCAAGCAGTTTCGGGTCATAATTCCACGCATGCATCCAGGCTATTAATCGAGTCCATACCAGGCCCTCATAGGCTGAAGTATAACCCGGATCAATCTGGATGGCCCGTTCAAACATCTCCCCGGCAAGTTCATTGCTTTCCCGGGTATAACGATTCAGCAGGGCAGAGCCTCGCAATACGAGATCGTAAGCGCCCAGGTTGTCGGTCCCTTTTTTGGTCATCCGTGTTTGTTCATCCTTTACAAGTTTTACCGCCAAAGCCTCAACAATTTTCCCGGTGACTTCATCCTGCAAAGTAAAAATATGCTTCATCTCCCGGTCATAGCGCTCCGCCCAGATATGATGGCCTGTTTTGGCATCAATAAGCTGGGCGTTAATTCGGACCCGATCACTGACCCTCCGCACGCTTCCTTCCAGCACATATCGCACCCCCAAATCCTTAGCCACTTGTTTAACTTTCACCGCCTTGCCCTTATAGGTAAACACCGAGTTTCGCGAGATGACAAACAGTCCGGAGATCTGTGAAAGGTCGGTGATCAAGTCTTCAGTCATGCCGTCGCTGAAATAGTCCTGATCGATATCGCCACTCATATTGGTAAAGGGCAAAACAGCGATGGAAGGTTTGTCGGGAAGTTTAAGTGCCCTGTGTTTTTCCAGAAGCCTGACAATGGGAGGTTTGTGCCCTTTTATGTTCAACTGGTGCTTCCAGGACACCATACCGGCGATGATTGCCACCACCACGGCAAAGGTCACCAGGCGTAATCGCCGCCGATGTTTCGGGTCATCCCTTCTAACTTTGTATTTCAGGACTCCGGCATCTTCGGGTCGTGTCAAAACACGATAGGCTCGAACCGGGTCGGAAATATTTTTCACTTTCTGTTTCCCCAGGAACTCGTATCCAAAAACTGACTTATTTTTCACATGATCATAAGCCGTTCCAGAGATACATACGCCACCTGCCTCGGCCAAACCCTCCAGGCGTGCGGTAATATTCACCCCGTCGCCAAAAATACTGTCTCCATCCTGGATGACATCTCCCAAGCTGACGCCAATGCGAAACGCCATACGGCGTGCTTCAGGCAATTTTTCATTTCGGGATTTTAGTTTTTTCTGAATGTCCACCGCACACTCAATGGCATCAACCACGCTCACAAATTCAGCCAAAAGATTATCTCCTGTGGAGTCAACCACCCGGCCATTATATTGTCTGATGCAATTGGACATCAATTCCCGATAGGCGGTGAGGGTCTCTATGGTTGCCATCTCATCATCGCCCATCAATCGGCTGTAACCTTTTACATCGGCGCTTAGAATGGCGGTGAGCTTTCGGTAAACGCTTTCTGCATCCATGGGCAGCCCTCTTACGGTTAAAGAAAGGTAAATCGAGTTTAATTTAGTTTTTAGTGTCAGATAAAAAAGCGCGGTCAAGCCGGAAAGAATGGAAAATTCATGATACTGTCGACGATTTATATCAGATTTATTTATTTTGAGTCAAATAGTAAAAAAATAACAATCAATTTTAATTCATCCATTTTCAGCCTCCAGCCTTGGCCATGCTATGTCCGACCGGTATAACATAATAGCTGCCGTATGTTCCTTTACAGGTAAGATTGTAACGTCTGGTACCGTGAAAACAGACGATTTACCAGGCAAACCTTAGGCTTCATGTATCGTTGTGCCCAGTCGGGCATGAAAATTTATGCAAAACAGTATCATGACTTACACATGTAAACGTCCAACCCAGGCAAAATTTAGCCACTTACCGACTCTTTTTCGGACGGTTCACAACTACCAAAAGGGCAGGGGCAATAAAATAGTCCGCCAGCAGCGCCAGGACAATAGCCAGTCCGGTGAGAAAACCAAAATGAATCAGGTTAACCATAGTGGCAAACATAAAAATGAAAAAGCCGATGGACAGCACACAGGATGTCACCAGCATCGCACGTCCCGTGGTATGAAGGGTTTCCATAACAGCAAATTTTGCATCCCTGCTTTCTTCAAAATATCTTCTGAAATTATGCATAAAATGAATCGTATCATCCACGGCAAGACCGATGGCAATATTGCCCACCAGCATGGTAAAAAGATTCATGGGTATGTTTAGCCATCCCATCATACCGATGGTGATAATAATCGGTGCAAGATTGGGGACCATACTGAGAAGGCCGATACGCAGACGACCGATAAGGAGAATCATCAGAACAGTAATCACAATTAAGGCATATATGTAGCTTTTACTCATGCTGGCAATGGCGTTGACGACGGTTCTGAACATGAGCGCGGACATCCCGGTGATGGTGATTTTTACATCCGGGTATATTTCCTGAAAATGATCGTTTACTGTTTTAAGAAATTTAGTATAGGCAATGGCGTTGACGAAGGGCACTTTCACCATCAAACGTGCTTTGGAAAACTGGCTGTCGGTAAAGTCTTCCATATCGTCTGATCCGCTGTTTTCAAACAGAAGCAGTTCTTGGGCAATTAATTTTTTATCTTGGGGAATGGCGTAGAATTCTTTCCGGTTTTCATTTAAGGCACGATTGGTTTCTTTTAAAATGGTTGTAAGAGACCAGGCTTTCCCGGCAAACACTTTACCCACCTCGAGTGTTTCAAGATATGCGGCAGTCTTTTCCATCCTAGTTAAGATATCGGGATCATACAAACCGTTTTCTTTTCCGGTATCTAAAATAATCTCCAAACTGGCAGAACCACGAAGTTCTTGGTCGATTTTTTCGGTGGCAATACGGGCGGAGTTGTTTTTGGGAAGCCATTTCAATACATCGTGAGAAAAGTGGATATTCATGATACCGACTATTGATAAAGCAATGATGACTGTTGATATAATCAGAATTTTATACGGATGACCGGTTGAAATCCGCCCTGTTCTCGCAAGAAATCTGTCGATTGCAGTATCTTCAGCCAGGTCCTTTCTATTTTTTTTAATTTTAACCGGGACGATGGCCAGCAAAGCCGGCAGAAGAATAATGGTGTAAACCATGGCCAGAAGCACACCTGTGCCGGTAAAAATACCCACATCTGCAATGGGGGCAACCTCTGATGTTGAAAAGGAGAATAACCCTCCTGCAGTGGTAGCGGCCGTCATCAGTACGGCAAGGCCTGAATGGCCGATGGAATAGACAATGGCCTCTTCCCTGCTGCGGCTTTTGCGAAAATTGTGATAGAACATGGCCAGGATATGCACACTGTAACCCACACTCACTGCCAGCATGAAGGATGGAAGGATCTGGGTGGGTAGTTTTATCGGTGCCTTAAATGCCGCCATCAGACCGATGGTGGAAATAAGCGAGAGAATCACAATCAAAAGAGGCAACACCACACCGGTGGCCCTGCGGAACATGATAAAAAGAAATGCGCCCACGGTAATAAAAGCCAGCAGTAAAAACCGACGGACATCCTTTATCATTGAATGTTTCAAAAAGTGGGTGACCGCCGCTATGCCTGCAATGTGAATTTCAAAGTCGGGACTTCTATATTTGTTCGCCACTTTATTTACAGCCAAAACGACTTCACTGTTTTCTTTATCCGTTAAGTACTGTTTGTCGTTGGCGAAGTTAATTTTTTTTTCATCATCTTCAAATCCATCTATGGCGTCGATATCGGTTCCCACTGAAGAATAGGTCTGGGTCTGAATGACAATGGTGGTCATCTTGCTGTCTTCAGATATTAACAGGTTTTGATATAGCTGGTTATCAAGAGACCGCTGCTTTATCGCTGCTATATCTTCATCTGTTTTTGGCCAGTTTTCCATCAGGTCTTCAACGATCAGCTCATCTTTTTCCCCCCTTGTATTTCTGGCATTAATCAGGCTGGTAATGTCTTCAAGGTAGGGAACATTTTCCCATAGGTCCTGGTGCAGCTCTCCTAGCTTTTTAAGAAACTTTGCTTGGAAAACCTCCGGTGAACGGATGGCAACAATAATCAGCTCGTCTCTGCCGAATTGGTCTCGGAAAGTGTCGTAATCGACTCTGGCCGGGTCAGATTTGTGCATGAATCCCTCAGTAGATATATCGATTGTCAGCTTTGGAAGTTGCCACACGATGGGTGCAATAATTACAAGCATCATAAAAAGGGTTTTAAGCGGGTGGTGATATATGACCCGCGCCAGGGATTCGAACCATTTTTCTATTTTAATTCTAACTGTTGTCATTATATCCCTCAGCTCTTTATTTTGTTACCGCCTTTAAAATCAATTTTTCGATTTCACTGGAAACTTTGCCTGAAACGCTGTCGTCCAGTTTTTTAATATTTTCCGGAAAAACATCGTATCGAGATCTGACCGGATAACTCCCTTTATAAAACATGATGCCGCCTATCACCATTGAATGGATGATAAAAGGAGAGGCTTTGATAAAAACACCCTGTTTGACACCTTCTTCAAGGATATGGGTAACCATGCCGATGATGGTGGCAAAGTTTCTGACAATAATTTCAGGGAGATGCTGTCCTCCTGAAGCCTGTTCCCGCATCATAATAGGGGCAAGAAGCGGATTTTGATCCATGGTTTGGGTAACCGCATTAACATAATATTTTAGTTTTTGTTGGGGTGATAGGTTTTCATCTAAATTGCCGATGAAATGTTCGGCGGCGTTTCCTATTATATCGCGGAGAACTTCGGCGTACAGGGCTTTTTTGTCGCCGATGTGGTAGTAAATCATGGCTTTGTTGATGTTGGCCTGTTTGGCGATTTCATCCATACGGGCACCTTCAAAGCCGAATTCCGCAAAGGCTTTTGCCGCAGCGTTCAGGATACGGCGGATCGTTTTTTTTCGTTTTGTTTGTAATGAGTTGGTAACCATAAATGAATCGCTGGCAAATATCTAACTAATTAGTTAAACTAACTGGATGGTTATATTTACTCTTAAAATAATCCCCGGCTCAGATTTGTCAACTTTTTTTTGCTTTATGTTGAAGAATGGTTGTTGATCGCTTTTTTAAGCGCGGCAGCATGAACATCCCCGGCAAAATGGACAGGACTTTTTCCGTAAATCGGATCCCAGCCCGCCGGATCAGCCGTGCAGAAAAATTGGGTTTCAAGTCCCATGCGGATGATGGCTTCTTCGGCAGGCATATTGCCCACACGAAGTGCGGCCTCCCATGTGGCTCCGCATGGTGCCCCTCTTTTTACCTTTATATCGGTAATTTTTCCTGCCTCAACTTTTACGGAAAACTCCGGAGCGCCAAATTTTTTACCGTATAGACCCAGACGGACCTGCCTGGAAAGACCGCATCAGGTGGGTGGGCTAAAGACACCCTTGACCCGGACTTTTTTCCCTGAAACGACCACAGGTATGTTTTTTTCCCTGCACATGATCGCAAGATCATAAGACAGATCAGGATGCTTCAGGTAATCGAGGACCACATCGGCTCTGATGTCATTGGGCAAATATGGGAGTCCATCATCGATCACAGCTGGAAGGTATTCATCAATGGAAATAGTTTTTATTTTAAAAAGGCTTTTGCCGTATTTTAATATTCCCTGAATCTTGTTTTCTCCGCTTCCGTTTTGCTGAAAAACAACAATTTGTTGCGGTTTTGCAGTCTGTTCTTTTTTCATCATTTGTAACCCGAATATATTAATAGACCTTTATTCTTGGTGGTCTCTCCCGCTTTGCGGTGAACATCATCACCGTAATCACGGTAACAGTTCGAAATCAAGCTGTCTAAGTTTTTTCTCAAACAAGGCATTTTGCTCATCAAACTGATCGGTAACCGTTTCCAGTTCATCAAAAAGACTGTCGATGGTCATCCTGCAATCGTGTAACAACCGGGAAAGCTCCGCTATTCTTAAACCGTCTTGCTGCTGCGAAGCTTTCAGCATTTTTTCATTGAGTTTATTGAGCTTTTTTTCATGCATGTCAATGTTATTTTCTATGCTGACAATGCGCTGCTTCAATGGCTTTAATGCTTTACCCCGTTGGAAATTAATTTCGGAGCGCCTGCGCCGCAATTCTTTTTTATTGAACTTGGAATGTGGCTTCTTTTCAGTTGAGCTTTTCCGCGGCCTGTTCTCAACTTCGCCTTCCCATCCAACCTCTTGAAGGAACCGCTGGTAGCTTCCGTCAAACACATAGGTACGGTCCTGTTGAAAAACAATAAGCCGTTGTGCAAGGGCGTGAAGAAACATCTCATTATGGGTCACCATGATTACGGTACCGGGAAAGTTATCGATGGCGGCCAGGAGTGCATCACTCGATTCCATATCCAGATGGTTGGTCGGTTCGTCCAAGAGCAGCAGGTTAACCGGCCTAACCAGGAGTTTTCCCAGCATCACCCTGCTCTTTTCGCCGCCGGAAAGCACGCTGATTTTCTTCAATGCATCATTACCGCCAAACATCATGGCCCCGCATACGTTCCTGGCAAGCTGCCTGTCCACATGCGCAGCTGAATAAAGGATCTCCTCTTCCACCGTTCTTGTATCCACCAGGGTGCTCACATTGGTTTGTTCAAAAAACCCCTTTTTTACATTGGGGTTGTAACTCACCACCCCGCTCTGAGGATTAAGTTCTTCTGCCAGGAGCTTGAGCAACGTTGTTTTGCCCTTTCCGTTCTTACCTACCACACAGACACGATCACCTGCATTCACCATGATATCAAAGTTTTTGATCACCATGTTTTTTGAGTCATAGGAAAAGGAAAGGTTTTCTGTGTTCAAAACGCGTTTTGCCGGGAACGGACTGTAGCGAAACGAAAAATCGAGAGTCTTGATCTTTTCCAGCTTTTCCTTCTTTTCAGTTTTTGCCAGGGTTTTAATTCTGGACTGAACCATATTGGCCAGCCTCGCCTTGGCTCTAAAACGTGTTATAAACTGCCTGATTTCTTTTCGGCGACGCTCATCTTTTAAACGCGTCTTTTCGTAAATCTCCTCTTCCTGGGCAATTTGATTATAATACTTTTCGGTATCACCGGCAATCTTACGCAGCTTTCTTCGATTTATACCGATAATGTGGGTGACAAGATTATCCATGAAACTTCTGTTGTGAGTGATGAGCATGACTTCGTGGGGCCAGTTTATAAGAAAACGTTCAATCCAGCGGATAGAAGTTATATCAAGGTAGTTGGTCGGTTCATCGAGCAGGAGAAGGTCGGGATCGGCAGCAAGGGCCTTGGCAAGATTGAGGCGCACCTGGAATCCACCGGAAAATTCAGCTGGATGCCGCTTAAAATCCTCCTGGGAAAATCCCAGCCCGGCAAGAATTTTTTCCACTTTCCAGTAATGATCTTGTTCTTCTTCCCCAAGTCCGGTCATACATTCTTTAAGTGCGGTTTCCTGGGTAAAGTTTAGCTCCTGGTGTACATAGCTGATACGATAATTTTTTGGGATTGAAATGCTGCCGGAATCGGATGGTTCTTCACCGGCAATTAGCTTAAAAAGCGTTGTCTTACCATGGCCATTCCGTCCGACAACCCCCAACCTTTCCCTGGGGTTGAGCCTGAAACCTACTTCTTCAAACAGGGTGTGTCCGCCAAAACTTTTGCTAAGATGCTCTACATTAATCATGAGCCGTGAGCTATCAGTTTTCCAATCTTCGTGCAAGTAAAATATATATCTGCCCGGCTTTTCAGGCCACGCAGTCTGAGTTTTTTGGCAGTATCCTATCGGTTTAAAAACAGGGATTGGTTCCCATGGTATCACTGGGTTAAAAATGGGCTTGCCCTGCTGTCACGTGCTAAAACGCTTGACTTTACAGGCAACCGTGTCATTATTGTCATTCACCCCTGGTTTTTTTTATGTTAACTCGGAGGATCTGATCATGACAAAAGCTTATCACCGTCTTGAAACCAAGCTCATTCACACCGGTGAGCCCGATCCGCTTATTAACGGCGCGGTCAGCATACCGGTTTTTCAGTCATCCACTTTTGAATATTCCGGTCAGGCAAGCTATCACGATCTAAAATACATTCGTTTGAATAACACCCCCAACCATATTGCACTTCATCAAAAGCTGGCCGCACTGGAAAATGCCGAGACAGCAGTGGTGACATCCAGCGGTATGGCGGCAATTTCAACCACGATTTTAGCGCTGCTCTCCTCAGGAGATCATTTCCTGGCACAAGAGTGCCTCTACGGCGGCACGCATGACTTTATGTTAAAAGACCTAACGGCCCTAAATATTTCATTTGACTTCATTAATGGAGATACCCCCGCAAACTGGGAAGATAAATTGCGCCCCAATACCAAAGCGGTTTACGTAGAAACCATGACCAACCCACTGCTTCAAATTGCCGATTTAAAAGCAGTGGTTGAGTTTGCCAAAGCGAACCACCTCATCTCCATCATTGACAACACATTTGCAACCCCGATCAATTTTCGCCCGCCCGAATTGGGTTTTGACCTTTCTGTCCATAGCTGCACAAAGTATCTCAACGGTCATTCGGATATTGTGGCAGGGGCAGTGATCGGCCGGGGAGAGCTGATCGAAAAGATCATTCACAAGCTCAACCATCTCGGCGGCTCGCTGGATCCTCATGCCTGTTTTCTGCTCCATCGAGGAATGAAAACACTGGCCGTAAGAATGAAACATCAAAATCAAAGCGCACTTGACATCGCAAGGTTTTTAGAAAAGCATGAAGCAATTGAAAAAGTCATGACCTCCGGCCCAGCCGGAGGCTTGCATAAAGCCCTATAAGGGCATCGATACTGATAACCCCTTAAGGGGTATTATTGTGTTAAAATTACTGTTCTGCGACCAAATCCATT
>JAXHVO010000040.1 GCA_034189135.1 Thermodesulfobacteriota bacterium
CAAAGAAAGAATCCTCAAGGGAATTGAAGAAATCAATACTGAGCCCGTTGTACATTGCTGGAAGAAATTCGATTTACCGCAAGCTAATATGTAAAAGTATTAATGAAACGTATTACTAGTTAGTGCCCGAACGAAAACTATGATTTTTTGTTAAGATCAAAGAAGGCGAAAATTTTAACCACAGTAATACTGGTAGTATTTCGAGGATTAAAAATTGAGTCTGACGCAGATATTGGCAAAAAAAGACAGTTTTCGTTCAGGCACTATTTAAGCTTGGCAGCATCCATATAAAGCCTCAGTTTGTCCACGCCTCCGAACGTAATGATGTGAACCCCCTGACAGAGATCTTTCAGGCCATTTACCGTTTTGGCAAAAAGATCAACACTGGCCTTTTCCAGGTCCGAAGCCTCCGACAGTTTTTTAATGACCCAGTCAGGTACCAACCCTGATTTAAAGTGACGATTGATAAATCTGGCCATTCCGGCGGTTCTTAAAATCATCACTTCCGCAAATACGGGAATCTGAAACGGTTCCACCTGCTTGATAAAGTTTTTAAACTGGTCGAGGTCGAAAATGGGAGTGGTGAGAAAATATTCGGTCCCTATATCTCCCATGGTTTCCATCTCCTGCATCCCCTGTTTGGGAACTTTTTTTCCCAAAGGGGATTCCACACCCGATCCGAGGACAAATTCGATTTCTGAAGCCAGCTTATTACCATCAATGGAGTGGCCCTTCTTTATATGCTCGAGTACCGATGCCAGCTTACCCGAATCCACATGAAAGAACATGGTTTCCTGAAGGCTGTCACCGGTGATGCGATAATCTTCCGTAAAAACAAGGAGATTTTCCACGCCGGTCTCATGGGCATTTGTCAGGTCCTTTTGAAGCTGAATGCGATTTTTATCGCGGGTGGTGGTCTGGTAAATGGCGTTAAATCTGTTATTTTTCAGAATTTCACATGTTTTAATGCTGTCTCCCACAATCCCTTCCAGTTCCACTTCCCCCACCGATACACCGTCCACGCGCCCTTTAATTCGGTTCAGATCCTCAATCAGTTTTTCAGGATTATCGCTCTCCATCGGTGCCTGGATTTCGGAAGTTACAACAAATTTCTTTTTTGTCAGTGCGTCTTTAAGTTTCACA
Source organism: Thermodesulfobacteriota bacterium (assembly GCA_034189135.1). Classification (NCBI taxonomy): domain Bacteria; kingdom Pseudomonadati; phylum Thermodesulfobacteriota; species Thermodesulfobacteriota bacterium. Next base: position 1,144 of record JAXHVO010000040.1, read on the forward strand.
GTTCGCCTCCTTTTATGGCGGTCCGAGAACTCAGGCCACTATTTGAGCTCCAGTAACCGGGCAACTTCCTCCTTCAGTTGAGGGAGGGGCAAAGGTTTGGAAAAGCAGACATCGGCGCCATGAGCCGTCATTTCCTTAAATTTTTCCTCATCCAGATAAGCGGACAAAACGATAATTTTTGTGTCCCGGGTCAGCTTATTTGACTTGACCTTCCGGCAAACTTCGTTTCCTTTGATATCGGGCATCATTATATCCAGAATCATCAGATGGGGGTGAAAGTGATTGACCTGGAGTCCGGCTTCAAACCCGTCGGAAGCGGAAATCACATCGTAATCGTATTCATCCTCTTCAAGGGCCTGAACAATTGTTTCCACAATAATCGGATCGTCATCCACCACCAGGATCCTTTTTCTTTCATCCTTTATCTCCACTTTTGGAATTGGAATCCCCTGCTTTTTCATGAATTCCTCCAGATCCGGCCTTTTTATCCGCCGATGCCCGCCAACAGTCTTGTATGCATTTATATGGCCGGCCTCTATCCAGTTGATGATCGTTTTTGAGGATACTTTACAATGTTTGCTCGCTTCGAAAACGGTAAATATATCATCCATGGTCTTGTCCTCCTTGCACCTTTAAATATCTTCATATGCGACGGTCTTGGTCTGTTTAAAACGAAACTCCCCCGGAAAAGGAAACGGGGTTTTTCAGGATTTATCATAGAGCAGGCAAGTAGCGTTTCGGATCTGATGTTCAGCGCATGATTAGAGAGAAAATTGCGACGGCCAAAAGGAAAGCATGTCTTTAATAAGTTTTAATATTCAATATACCGACTAAAATAGAATGTCAAGAAAAAAATTATAAAAAGTATAATTAATATAATATCTATACTAAATAAGCCCTAAAATTAAGCCATTTATATATTTATTTTATTTATTTTTATAATTCTATTTTTAAAAAGCCCGTATATCCCTCCACCTGTCTTGAATTGGATAGAAATAGCGGAAAGTGTCAATGAAATGGTGATCTTAATAAGGAATGCGGCAGGAAAATGCGGGTTAGCAAAGATTGTAATCCATTAGAATATCAGGCTGTGATAGTTATGTGTTGAACATAATGAAATAATTTGCTATGTTTTTTCTATGAACTTACAAATCTCACATGATCGGAATGATGAAACCATCGAAGCTAAAGCGCTATGGTTTCGGTCACTTAGTCTTTCAGAGAGGATGGATGTGTTTTGCGCTTTTACAGACATGGCCCTTGAATTAAACCCTCAGATTGCGGATAAAAAGCATGCTCAACCGACTAAAGGAAGTGTTCAAATCCTTTCAGCAGCATGATGTCAGATATGTTGTCATCGGAGGTATTGCTGCTGTCCTTTATGGGGTTCCCAGAGCCACATTTGATCTGGATATCTTCATTGAAGCCTCACCACAAAATGCCCAACGATTGATCGATGCGCTGATAGATGCTAAAATGGGCACAGCCACTCTAACCCGCTCCGACGAAATCCTTGCCAATGAAATAACCATATTCAAGGACCGCGTACGAATCGACGTTCAGCTGTCAACGCCAGGCTTGCAATTTGAGAAATCTTGGAGCAGAAAACAAACCATGCAGTATCAGGGACAAGAATTTTACGTTGTTTCGCTAGAAGATCTGATTAGATCGAAACGAGCTGCCGGAAGGGACGTTGATCTTGAAGATATCAGGCTGTTAGAACTTCCTGACGATGATGCCTCATAACCAGACGGTGATAAACGATATTTCGCTGCAATGTCTCTTGTTGTTTCAAACCCCGGTCATGTATCAATTGTTCCTTCATCTCTGACCATCCGTTCATCTCTGTCAGGGATGTGGTTCACCAGGCGGGCGGGCCAATCTAATTTGTTTTCCAAATGAAACGGCTGATACATAAATCACAGCCAGCGGGGTTGTTGTAGGTATACCCCATATATACACTGTAATTTTTATCGTGGGTAAATTCACTTAACAGCAGTCCCAGCGTTTTCTTTTTACCACAGGTGTATATACCATAGGTTTCATTTTCAACGATGTGATTGGCACCGATATAGACTATTATTTTGGCATCTTTATCTTTAGCAAAAATATCATTTTTTAGATTTTTAAACATTTCATTATCGCGGGTGGATTTTCCTTCAATATTCTTTAAAGATACATCGATAAAACATATTTGGAAATCAAGATCGATGGCGACCATCATAAGTTCTGTCCAGCCGGGTTTAGCGTAAGGGTATATTTCTTTTAGGGGTTCTTTTTTGTTCTTATAGGCTTCATAAAAATGTATGATATCAGCTGAGTGGCTGTTTGGGGGAGAATCTTTATTGACCTCTAACGCCAGGTATTTAAAGTTGAGATCTTTGAGTTTAGGAAGGAGTGAGATGACATACAGAGAGTCTTCAACCGGAGGGGGGCTTCCCGAAAGGGCGTTGTCGTGCACCTCGCCAAACATCAAGGTTTGGCAATTTTTGGCTTTTTCAATAATGATGGCATCAATGTTCCCTTTCTCATATTGGCACATCAGGTATCCACAATCGTCACCAGAGGAATCATTTGCGTTCGATATTGAATCTATAGTAGTTCTCAAAAATATTTTCCGTTTGCAAAGCGATGAGGCACGGTCTATCCAATCATAACCCGCTGATTTTATATAGTGTTTTGAGCAATCATAGCTTACTGAAATTATTGAAAA
>JAXHVO010000041.1 GCA_034189135.1 Thermodesulfobacteriota bacterium
AATGGATTTGGTCGCAGAACAGTAATTTTAACACAATAATACCCCTTAAGGGGTTATCAGTATCGATGCCCTTATAGGGCTTTATGCAAGCCTCCGGCTGGGCCGGAGGTCATGACTTTTTACCGATTAGGTAAAATATAGGGCTTAAAATCAAATTCACCGATATTTTTTAATAAATATGAGTTTAACATGCACAAGGTCAACATCTCATATTCGAATTGAGCCATTACAAATGTCAGGGACCCTGCTGGCGGGTGTATACGGTCTCATGGATCCCGAAGAAGGAAGGTCGGTTTAAGATGAAGCCTTAACCGGGTGGGGCAAGCTTTTATCAAATTCTGTACAAAATAGTGCTTGGTTTTTAAGGGTTTCAGTAAGCAACTGAAACCCTTATTGGATTCGATACTGTTTCAGCGAAATACCCCCTTCGTTCGTCATATTTGATGTATTCGATGCCGTTATACTGGCAAATGATTGAAATTATGGGTAACCGGTTTCATTAGGATTAATCTCTACTTCCATTACACGCCAGACACGACGGGAATATCTCGAGCTTTGACTGAAATAAATCCGCCCCTTCCCTTGGTACAAATGAATAAGCCGGGCATGGTCACTTCCATAATAAAACGGGTTGAAACTTTTACCGGTTATATGGCCGGTAGTGGATGTTGGATCCCCAACCAATGCATAGACTTCCTCAAGGCTCATTCCTTTCTTGATTGCTGACAGGGAATTTTTACCTGACTTTCGTTTGCCTTTTGACTTTTTTGAGGCAGGCACGGGAGATTGGCCCTTGGCCAGCTTTTTCTGCATGGCCTTCAAATTCACACTGCCTTTTTTATAAGGCTTCTTAGCTTTCCCTGCCGGCATTTTATCCAAAGATTGCTTTGCATATTTCCGAACCTTGGAATGTTTGGCATTTTTAATAACGGTTTTAAGAACATTCCGATAACGAGTATTACCGGACTGTCCCAATGCCTTACATGCCCAGGCAAGGGCATCCACCCCTATCTGACTGGTATCGTTATAGGTCTGCAACAATTTTTCAGCCAAAACATCCAGGACTACCCGTTCTCTCAGTCCATTATGGTAAATACTCTGGGATGCCCTACGCAAAGAAGACATGCCACCACCAACGATCTGGTTAATATGTCGTTCACCAGTCGGGCTAACAGCCATTGCAGGAATAGTCGGAATTAACAGAGCCACCATAAAAATAAAAAATATTATCTTGCGCATTGTGAATACCCTCCTGAAAAAATTAAAAACATAAATCTTCTTCCCGTCATGATTTTTCGAGGATCGCATTATACAATAATTCCCCCTAAAATTCAACAAAATCCGTTTATCATTTAAAAATTATACGGTTATCTCGAAATTTTTTCAAATTCTATAGTGGTTGTCAAAAAAACGTTCCGTTATCGAAATGTTTTTTTCTACAACCACTGATACCGCAATTCCAAATTTCGGAACATATTTATGGCAAGCGGTATAATATCATTTCAGATCACAACCTGAAAGCTTGCCTATTATTCAGAATTCAGCTAGCGAAACTATCGGGTCCTTTAAATTTAAAGTAATATAAGCTTCGCGAATGCGAGGTGTTGTGGGGAAGAAGAGAAAATTTCTTTTACTCAATTAGGCTGTGCAAGAATGATGGGGGGTTGTTAAAACAGGTACGAAAACCGTATATAGTAGCATTAAAAAAATAAAGAATTCGGTAACTATCCGAACCCCTTATGGATAATACATTATTGTGTCGAAGGCCGGATTTACCAAATAGCATATGATTACAATAAGATACTGATTTACAAGTGAGTTTGTGTGAGTTTAAACGAGTTATTGTACGCTCCTGGCCGCATAATCGCATATAAATCGCATATTATAAAATAAGAAAAATCATTCAGGCAGGTTTATTCCCCACAAAATTTGGGTTGTCTGGTCTATTCTGCATAATTTCGCGAACTTTATTGAAGCTAACCGGATAAAAATCGTTATTATCAACCCCGATGTCCCATTGCTTGCCGATTGGCGGCAGTTTGCCGTGGGAATGACCGTATAGCTGCCAGCTGTTGTAGTGTGACCGAGGCCAGGCACGCATGGCGAAATGACATACAACCACATAAAACCCTTCTATTTCCTTCTCCCAGATGACTGTGGCTGACTTTTTCAGCCAATAATCGTGACTGCCTTTCAGAAAAATATGCGTTCCGTTAAGCTGCCGAATGTAATTTTCGGCAAAAGGTTTTTTAGAAAGGGTAAAGTCTCCTGCATGAACCACAACATCCTTCGGTCCGACCATTTCATTGTGGCGGCGGATAATTTGCGCATCCATTTCATCAACCGAGGTGAAAGGGCGGTTACAATACTTGATGATGTTTGCGTGCCCGTAGTGTTCATCAGCAGTAAAAAAGAATTTGGAGGTAGAGTTCATGTTTTTTCCGTTGGAGCGCGTCAGGTGATCGCTCTGGCGATGCTTTTTTTGTCGGCACCCATAGCCAGCAAGGATTTGATAAGAAGGTCCACAGAAACGCTCGGATCTCCCTTTTCAATTTTGGCGACCCTTGACTGGCTGGATTTCAGCATCTTGGCTAACTGTGCCTGTGTCATTTTTTTTTGTTTGCGGCGTTTTGTCAGCGCCTGGCTGAGTGCCAGTTTCAGCTCGATGAATTCCGATTCTTCTCTACTCAGTCCAAGAAACTCTTCCACAGATTCGACCTTATACCCTTTAGATTCTAAATTTTTCTTTTTTTTCTGATCCATTTTATTTTTCCCATTCTTTAACATCTTTTTCATAGCGTTTGATTCTTTGTTTGCAAATAGCAATAATCGATTTTGGGGTTTTGTTTGTCTTTTTTTCAAAAACATCTATGATCAAAATCGCATCGGTATAGATTCGATACATTATTCGCCACGTCAAATTTTCATCATTTATTCTTAACTCATGACACCGAGTTCCGATTGACGGCATTGGGCGTGATTTTGGTAAAGATAATTTTATGCCTTTTTGAATTTGCCGTAATAAGTATCCCGTTTCTATTCGAGCGTTTGAAGAAAAGGGCGGAGTCGTGACCTCACCATGCATCCATACCAGCGGTTTGTCATTTGAACTCATATAGTCGACAATATGTCAGATGTGACATATTGTCAACTTGTTTTTTAATCAGAATTGTCGGGGCTTTGATTGTGAATTAGTTGGTGAACAGAAGCTTTCTGGATTGCGCTGATAACCTTTGGTGATTATAGCAGAAGCAAAAAAGGCACTTAAAATAAATTTAAGTGCCATAAAAAATGGTGCCGAAGGCCGGACTTGAACCGGCACGGATGTAATCCACTACCCCCTCAAGATAGCGTGTCTACCAAGTTCCACCACTTCGGCACTATTTGAAACACTATTTTGCTTCACCCGACTTCTCAGGGGCAGACTTTTGCTCAATTGGAGCTTTGGCGTCCTTCATAATAGAGCTGCCTTTCTTATGGCTGGAGTTATAGGCCAGCCACAGAGAGGTCACCATAAATATGATGGCAGCGATAGTGGTTGCTTTACTAAGAAAAGTGGATGCCCCTGTTGAGCCGAAAAGCGTTTGACTGGACCCACCGCCAAAAGCAGCGCCCATATCAGCGCCTTTACCGGTCTGGAGCAACACAATCATAATAAGAGCAACACAAACAACCACATGGACGATAATAAGTATAAGTGACATAATATTTTTTTACTTTATTGAGTTTTAAACAAAACAATTTTACTGAAAGTTTCCGCATCAAGGCTGGCGCCTCCTACAAGCGCGCCATCAATATCGGGCATTGCCATGAGCTCTGAAATATTTTCCGGCTTGACGCTCCCTCCATACAATATTCTGATCGATTGGGAAAAGGAAGCTCCAAATATTTTTGCCAGCAAGGAGCGTAAAAATTGATGAACCTCCTGTGCCTGGTCTGCGGTTGCGGTTTTCCCCGTTCCGATTGCCCAAACCGGTTCGTATGCAACCACAAGTTTTTCCAACTGGTCAGAAGAAAAACTTTTTAACCCTATTGTCATCTGTTTGTCAAGCACAGAAAAAGTTTCTTTTAATTCCCGTTCTTTTTCGGTTTCTCCCACGCAAAAAACAGGAATGAGCTGTCCATTTATTGCAGAGCTTATTTTTTTATTGACCGTATCATCCGTCTCCGCAAAATACTGGCGTCGCTCGGAATGACCAATAATCACGTGGCTGCAGCCGGCCGCCAAGAGCATTTCGGCTGAAATTTCACCGGTATAGGCGCCTTCTTTTTCCCAGAAGAGGTTCTGCCCTCCCAGTGAAACCAGGCTGTCCCTGACAACTTCAGATACAGGCGCAAGGGCGGTAAACTGAGGTGCAATCATAATATCAACATCTTTGGCACCTGCCACCAGCTTTACCAGATTCCGGGAAGTTTCCACAGCTTCAGCACAGGTTTTATACATCTTCCAGTTTCCAGCGATAAGGGGTCTGCGACTATTCATCTATATTCTCCTTTAAATCTTTTTTTAGTTGGAGCTGTTTACGACATCAAGAAAGTTTTTTCCTGAATGCTTCAACAAATAGGGGGTTGTGATAAGAATAAGCATGCTGCCCAAAGGGCCGTTAAAAAGCAAAAGCGTGATGGCCAGCAGCCAAAAACTGTTTCCCATAATACAACCCGAAGCATTTTGAAATATAACAAAAAATGCAACATCGGCGATACACAACAAAATGATTCCCCACACGGCCCATTTCCTTAAATTCCATACACCGATCCCGAGGATAAGCAAAGGTACCATACAAATAAGAAATTTTATTGTTAACAGTTTTATCATCGGGTCCGGACAATTTGGACTGGTGGACAGCCAGATCACTGCTTTAAATATGGCCAGCCATCCCACCGCCCAGATTTGCCAGGGAAAATCTGTATACATTCTCCAGTCGGGTAAGATAACAAATGAAGGCTGTGTGTTGTTTTTTATAATATCGTTATCCGCTTTTTTGCGTTTAAAATCTTTTTCTTGTTTCTTTTTTTTGGACAAATTGTCTATCTCCGAACCTTGAAAATTTGCCAAACCTCATAAGTCCTTCTTTTGGCTGTATCTTCAATGGATATGTTAAAAAGATAATTTCTTTTAATTTTAGAGTGAAACTCGTAACACGCAACCCGCAATTCGAGTTTTAAGCTTAAAAATTAAGCAGTTAAGTGCCGGCGGCAACAAAGAAGTATATCATGCCTGTGATTGGTTACAATTGAGCCCCTACCATTGCCGCTAAATCAACCATTCTGTTCGAGTAACCGGCTTCATTATCATACCATGAGAGCACTTTTACCATATTATCTATGACGTATGTGGTGGGGGCGTCCACAATGGATGATAATGGTGAGCCATTATAATCGGTAGAAACCAGTGGTATATCACTGTAACCAAGAATTCCGGCAAGTGATTCTTCGCTGGCTTTTTTCAGGGCATCGTTGATATCTGAGACCGTGATGCCTGATTTTTCAATGTAGGCGACCAGGTCAACGATGGACACATTGGGTGTTGGAACGCGAATGGATAAACCGTTGAGTTTTCCTGATAGCTCCGGAAGCACCAGAGAAACGGCTTTGGCAGCACCGGTTGTGGTCGGAATCATGGAAAGCGCTGCGGCTCTGGCACGTCGAAGATCTTTATGGGGGAAGTCAAGAATACGCTGGTCTCCGGTATACGAGTGTATCGTTGTCATAAGCCCGCACTTTATACCGAAATTTTCCAGAAGTACTTTGGCCACAGGCGCGAGACAGTTGGTGGTGCAGGAAGCATTGGAGATAATATTATGTTGTCTGGGGTCATAGGAATTTGAGTTTACGCCCATGACAATAGTAATGTCAGGATTACCGGCTGGTGCTGAAATGATTACTTTTCGGGCGCCTGCGGTCAGGTGTTTGGATGCACTTTCACGGTCTCGAAACAATCCGGTACATTCGGCGGCAATTTCAACCCCGAAATCATTCCAACGGAGTTTTTCAGGGTCCTTGATCGACGTAATGGCAACCGATTTTCCATCAACCTCAATTGAATCATCCTTAGCAGAAATATTCATATCGAGTTTGCCATGAACAGAGTCGTATTTTAAAAGGTGAGCCATGGTGGTTGAATCCGTAAGATCGTTAATGGCCACTACTTCAATATCAGGGTGATTCAGTGCAGCCCTAAACACAATACGTCCTATCCTCCCAAAGCCGTTGATACCAATTTTTACGCTCATAATACTTTCTCCTTTTTCCTATTTGTAAATTTCGTGCTTTTTTGGCAAAGTATTTTTGTTACACCTTGTGAAGCCCTTGTGGATATGATGCTGGATACTCGATACTGGATATTCGTTATTGGATAACGGTTTCCGGTTAAAAACGAGTATCGAACATCAAGCATCGAGTATCCAGTATCCAGCATCGAGCTCCTAGCAAAAATATTTAGCTTCGCTTATTTCCTTTTAAAATACCACTGGCAAGGGATATACTTTTTTTGCCGAAAGTTTCCAGGGTGGCGGCAAGCTCACTCAGCCCCATCTTTTTGCGAGTATTTACCGCCTTTATCAGAATAGGAAGGTTTACGCCGGATATGACTTCAATGTGCCCTTCTTCAAGAAAGGAATAGCTTAAATTTGAAGGCGTACCTCCAAACATATCCGTTAAAATCAGCACGCCTTCTTTTCTGTTCACCTTTTTTATTCCTGCGGCAATTTTTTCCCGTAATTTATCTACATTTTCATTCAAGTCTATTGAAACGGAAACAGTCGCTTCGGGTGTGCTGCCTATAATGAATTCAGAAGCTTCAATGAATGCAGACCCGAGCCGGCTGTGTGTGACGATGACGATACCTATCATAATAACATCCTGCCTTTGGAAACCCGTTAAAGGGTGTCGTTTTTTTAGTGTTTGAACAAGCCCTAAGTGCCTATCGGTTAATATCTCTGTGCTTGACCTCAATCTGATTTCGGGCTTTGCTGATATGATCAAAAATATATCGCGCAATGGCCACTGAACGGTGACGGCCACCGGTGCAGCCAACCGCAACTGTTAGATAGGCTTTCTGTTCTTTTTCATACAAAGGAATTAAATAGTCAATAAAATCAATATATTTTTTTAAAAATAGCCGAGTTTCGTCATTATTAAGTACATAATCTTTTACTTCCTGTGTTTCACCATGCAGTTCTTTAAGGTCAGGAATAAAATATGGATTTGCCAGAAAGCGGACATCAACAACCAGGTTGGCGTCTAGAGGAATGCCATACTTGAAACCGAACGAAAGTATGTTTATCCGCATGGACGCAGGTTTTATGGCTTTTTGTGCGATGAGTAAAATAATGGACTTGAGCTCGTGGACATTATAACCGGATGTGTTGATGACGCTGTCACTTGCTTTTTTAAGTCCCGCAAGGGCTTTCTTTTCCGCCTTGATGCCGTCTATAAGGCTTTTGCCTTGAGAAAAGGGATGTTGCCTCCTTGTCTGGTTATAGCGTTGTAATAGTATTTCTTCGTCAGCTTCCAGAAAAATTATTTCAAATTTATAACCTTTTTTCTTTAGTGATTCAAACACAGGCACGTACTTGGAAAGAAAGCCTTTTTCCCTCAAATCCATGACAAAAGCAAGGCCTGTAATTTCAAGGTCGTTTTCTATAGGCAATTCCAGGAACTTGGGGAGAAGTGCGACCGGCATGTTGTCAACGCAATAAAAATGAGCATCTTCAAATGCGGCAATAGCGGTACTTTTCCCTGAACCTGAAAGCCCTGTAATAATGAAAATTTTCAGGTTTTTCACTTTTAATCAGGCATAAAAAAATACTTGTTGCTGGAGATGTTTCACTAGCGGTTAGTTGAAGCAGCCGCTAAAAGTCCTCATCCTCTTCCTTGATGATGGACAAGATTTCATCAGTGTTTCCAGCGTTCAGAAGTTTTTCTTTAATTTGATCATGTTTTAGGATTCTGGAAATTCGGGCGAGCATCTTTAAATGGAGACCTGTTGAATTTTCCGGTGTGACTAGAAGGAAAAATATATGAGTCGGTTGATTATCCATCGATTCAAAGTCAACACCTTTTCGGCTCAAGCCGAACCCAAGCGCAAGTGATTCGAGCTGTTTTAATTTCCCGTGGGGTATTCCGATACCTCCACCTATGCCTGTACTTCCAAGTTGTTCTCTATCCATTAGAACCCGTACAAGATCCTTATGGCTTACTCCGGTAATACGGGCGATCGGAGCAACCAGCTCCTCAAGGATTCCTTTTTTATCCTGTGATTTCAAGTCACTGATGATCGCTTCATTTTGCAGAACGTCAAGAATTTTCATTTTTTATTAACCAAACAAGAGCGGCAGGTTTCTTATAAAATTATTCGCTTAATCAAATAAGATAAGACTTTTTACCATATTGTCAAAGGAAACATATCAATTACCATCCAACGAATTTATCGCTACTCATAATGCGATTTTCTGAATCTATTCGTTTCGCCGTCACATAAGTGTTACGGGTTATGAGTTTAGAGTTGTTGATCGGAAATAATCCTTTTTACAACCCGTAACTCGAAACACATAACCCGCAACCGCTACACATGGCACAAAAGAAGCCGCTGCTAAATAGGGCTTTTGAGTTACGCTGTCGGGTTAAAGTTATCACTCAATTTTCGCGCCCCGGTTTGGCGGGAAGTAATGCCCTGACGGCACGTAATATATAAAATCAGATGTGAATCGAAACGGTTATATTTTTTCTGTAAGGGGATATGTGGGTCATCTATTACCCCTTTTCGCCGTGTCCGGATATTTGGGATAGACCGTCCCTTTTATATTGTTTAGCAACGGATAGACTTTATCCCAAATATCCGGACACGCTGCAACTGATTCAATTCATACCCCCTGGAAGAAAATAATATAACTGTCTCGATTCACACCCTTAACACCAATCGGCGCTTTAACAATTCCGGCTCCACCGCTGATAAGGGGTGCGAAACTTGAGTTATCACTAATTGCTGGGCTGAATAAGCCCGAGATGGCCGTCTTTTCGATGATAAAGTACGTTTATTTTTTCCGTTCTTGAATTTGTAAATACGAGAAAATTATAACTTACCAGATCGAGCTGCAAAACCGCCTCTTCTATATCCATCGGTTTATATTCGATATTTTTTATTTTAATCTGCCCTTCAGCTTCGTCTTCAAAAGAAGCTGTTTCATCTGCAATGGTTCTTTTTGCTCTTGCCTGTGAGTTTTTTCGACGCCCCCTGATTTTCTGTTTACTTCTTTTTATCTGTTTTTCAAGTTTATCCAAGACCATATCTATGGCTGAATACATGTCGTTTGTTTCTTCTTTGCCGTTTATATTCAGTTTGTCACCGATTATGTTAACCTCAGCAATGTGACGAAACTTTTCAACGGAAAGAACGACCTTGGCTTCCGCAGGATTATTAAGCAACCTGTCAAAACGATCCAGTTTGTCCGCTACATAGGATCTTAAATTTTCAGAAGGGTCAAGGTTTTTAAATGTTACAGATGTTTGCATATTAATTGTCTCCCTATATTTGTTTGCGCCTGTTAGATGGCAGCACCTTGAGGATTTCCCGATACTTCGCAACAGTTCTTCTTGCAATACTGATGTGTGACTCTTTTAATAGTTTGGAGATTTTGTCGTCGCTGAAAGGATTTTTAGGATCTTCACCGGCAATGATCTGCCTTATTTTTTCCTGAACACTGGCAGATGCGATTGTACCGCCATGAACGCGCCTGATAGAACTGTTAAAGAAATATTTCAATTCAAAAATGCCCTGAGGAGTATATGCATATTTGTTGGTAGTCACCCGGCTGATTGTTGATTCATGCATATCTATGTCCTGGGCAACGTCTCTGAGTACCATCGGTTTTAAATGTGATATTCCCTTTTCAAAAAAATCGCGCTGGAATTTTAGAATACTTTCCATTACCCGGTAAATGGTCTTTTGGCGCTGATGAATGCTTTTGATGAGCCAGGCAGCCGAACGGAGCTTATCCTGAATATAATCTTCGACTTCGCCGGTGACTTTGTTTCCACGGCTGATCGATTTTTTATAAAAGGAACTCACCCGAAGTTTAGGCATGCCATCATCGTTTAACATCACCACGAAATCATTTTCCAGTTTATAAACATAAATATCGGGGGTGATATACTGCGGACTTTCATCGGAAAACTCTCGGCCGGGTTTCGGTTCCAGTTCCTGTATAATATTTACCGTAGCAATTACGTTTTCCATGCTTGTTTTTAAAGCCTTGCATATGGCTTTGTAATTTCTTTTTTCAAGATGACCGAGATGGTCTGTAATGATTTGAGTGACCAGGGTATCGTCAATTTTAAAATGCTTGGTCTGAATCAGCAGGCATTCTTTAAGGTCTCTGGCGCATATCCCAATCGGGTCAAATGTTTGTAAGCGGGACAAAACGTTTTCAACCTTTTCAGTATCCGAGTTACTCATTCTGGCGATTTCTTCCACGGAGATCTCCAGATATCCGTCTCTATTAAGATTCCCGATAATAAGACTGCCGATTTTTTTTTCTTTTCTTGACGGGGATGTCATCAGAAACTGCCAGAGGAGATGTTCGCTTAAAGATTCTTTTGAAGCGATGAAGGCTTCATATCTTGGCGTATCTTTGCTTTCGGCTTCAAAATTGATTCTTCCGGGAGAATTGTATTCATCAAGGTAATTGCTCCAGTCGATATCATCGTTGATTTTTTCTTCTATGGCGACTTCTTTTACGGGGGATTCCTCTTTTTTGTCTTTGTCTTTTGGATCGGCGACCTGTTCTTCCACTAGATTCTCATGGATCTCTTCAAGAGCAGGATTTTCCTCCAGCTCCTGGCGAACTGTATCCACCAGCTCCTGTCTTGAAAGCTGCAGAAGCTTTATTGCCATCTGGAGCTGTGGAGTCATGATGAGCTGTTGGGTTAATTTTAGTTGCTGTCTTAATTCAAGTGCCATTTTATAAGGTGAATTCGTCTCCCAGATAAATCCTGCGAGCAGTTTCGCTGGTGGTTATTTTTTCAGGTGTGCCAAACTCAATCACTTTCCCTTCGTTCAGTATATATGCCATATCACAGGCGCCAAGAGTTTCCCTAACATTATGATCAGAAATGAGAACACCGATACCACGGTTTTTAAGGTGATCGATAATTTTTTTTATTTCTACGACCGCCAGGGGATCTATGCCTGCAAAAGGCTCATCAAGAAGAATGAAAGATGGGTTAGTCGCAAGTGCGCGTGAGATTTCAAGACGTCGCTTTTCACCTCCGGATAAAAAAATGGCTTTTTGCGTGGAAAGGTGTTTTATACCCAGCTCTTCAAGGAGTGTATCGGCCCGGTCATTTTGCTCAGTTTTGGAAATGGGGAGGGTCTCAAGGATTGCCAGGATATTTTGTTTGACGGTCAGTTTTCTAAATATTGAAGTTTCCTGGGGCAGATAACCGACCCCCCTGCGAGCTCTTAAATACATGGGATAACTGGTAATATCCTCTTCACCCAGAAAGACGTTCCCCGCGTCAGGTTTGATCAACCCGATAGTCAGATAAAAGGTGGTGGTTTTTCCCGCGCCGTTTGGACCTAGCAGACCCACCACGGTGCTGCTTTCAATAGTTAAAGTCACGGAGCTTACCACCTGTTTTCCATTATAGGTTTTGCTCAGATTTTTTAGAAGCAATGTCGCCATATCAACTAGTATTTATTCGAAACCTTTGAAAAAACGCCTCCTAATTTCCTTGAAACTCAGCTTCAACACGCTTGTTGCCGCTACCGGTGACTGTAATACCCTCTTTATCCATGTAAAGGATTATTTGTGATCCTGCAATAGAATTTTGTCCGCTAATCACTTTTGAACCATGACCCGACAACATGATGGTGCCGGTCTGTTTAGTATATATTGCCCGAGAAGATATGGCAACCAGTTCATCGGATTTTATATGTACATGGCCTGTTGCGATGATTTTATCAATCATTTCTTTGGCTTCTGCCGGTTTAGATTTTCCTTTAAATAGTTTGTTATAATAAATTTTAAGACTGTCGGATTTCATGCTTAACGATTCACCGGTCACCCTAACATTTCCCGTAAATTGAGCCCAGCCATCTTCCATGTTGGAAATGAGTTTGTCCGCATTAATATGAATGATCCGTTGCTTATTTTTTTCTGTATCAACCGGCAGTCTATCATCCGCATATCCAATCCGTGTGATCATCAGGGTGATCAACGGGGCTTGAAAAAGAAAAGCGGTGTATAAAACAGACCATACCAGGCAGCGGGCCAGATTAGATTGCAAAATTCTCACTGAAGGCGCCCTCTACTCTCCCTTCAAGCACTGTCTGGTTTGTATTCAAATCAAAAGACATCCTGTCAGCTTTAAGCTGATATGCATCCCCCACAATTTTAACCGGAGCCTTTGACAAAAGTTGACGTCCGCTGTGTTTATATTGTAATTGTTCGGTAAAAAGTCTGGAGCTTTTATTTTTCACCATCACGTTGCCTGTAATTTCAATATTCTTTGAGTCTGTTTGTAAAATTCCCTTATTTGCTGTGAGAAAAACTTCCTGCTCATTCTTAAGAAAAAAGGTGACGGATAAATCGGTTAAAACCACCTCTTTTTTGGTGGCAGTATAATAGGCGGAAGCGGCGTCAAGGGTAAATTCTTTTACTCCGTTTTTTGTTGATGTTTGATGAATTTTGCCTATGGAAAGATTTGCATCCACCGGAAGAGAAGAAATAAGCGTTTCAGGATTTTCTAACAAGTGGCGCTCACTAATAAAAACAGCAATCACAGCAGTCAACGCAATGACCATAAATGCAAGTAAAAAGATTTTCAGCTTTTTGGGATTTTTATGTTTTATGACAGACATTATGAATACCGTTTAATGATCTTTTCCCACAGTCCTTTTGCTTTGAGTATGGCTTCGCTGATTTCTCTGACAGCTCCCTGGCCTCCTTTGGCTGTTGTCACTATCGATGCTTTTTTGATAACCAAGTGGTGGGCATCGGCCACTGCAATTGGAGTGTCCACCATGTTCATAATGGAGAGATCCATGAGGTCGTCACCGATAAATGCCGTTTCCTCAGACGTTGATCCTGTCTGCTTAAAGATAAGTTCAAGGAGAGAGCTCTTATCCGTCACTCCTTCGAAAACATGGTCAATGCCAAGATTTTTACAGCGATGTTTAAGGGCATCCGATTTTCTGCCGGTGATAATGTAAACCTTTATTCCAGCCTCAATTAAAAGTCTTATGCCGAGACCGTCTTTTACGTTGAATATCTTTATTTCCTCACCTCGGTCATTGTATATGATACTGCCATCGGTGAGGACACCATCTACATCGAGAAGCAGGAGATTAATTTTTTTTAAATTATTTTCAAGCATAAAATAAATTTAACCTTACAACAACATCTATCTCTAACTGCGGTCGCCTTTTATAAATTGTTTGTTTGGTGATCACATGATATTAAAAGGAGTTTCTCATAAAAACCGGCAAATTGTGTTGCAGGATTAGCTGCTTATGGCCTTTCTAATTGCCTTTAGGCGGTTAAGCAGTTCTTCAAGGTCGTCAAGTTTCAGGGAATTGGGGCCATCACAAAGAGCCTTGTCAGGGTCTTTATGTACTTCCATGAAAATGCCGTCAGCTCCCGCAGCAACTGCAGCTTTTGCCAGTACCGGAGCAAATTCCCTTTGTCCCCCGGATGTTTTCCCGGCTCCTCCTGGAAGCTGAATACTATGGGTTGCATCAAAAATGACAGGTCCAGCAGTATCCTGCATGATCTTTATACTGCGAAAGTCCGCCACCAGATTGTTGTATCCGAACATTGCACCCCTTTCGGTAATCAGTATCCGGCCATTGCCGGTGGATCTAACTTTCTCCACTACATTTACAATATCCCATGGCGCGAGGAATTGTCCTTTTTTAATATTTACCGGTTTTTCCGCTTTTGAGACCTCTATGATGAAATCAGTCTGTCGGCAGAGAAATGCAGGAATTTGTATGACATCCAGAACCTGTGCTGCGTCGGCAACTTCACTGATACTGTGGACATCGGAAAGTACCATGATTCCCAGTTTCTCCTTGATATCGTTTAAAATTTTAAGGCCGTCAACAATTCCGGGTCCTCTGAAAGAGTGAATAGATGTACGGTTGGCCTTATCATAGGACGCTTTGAATATAAAGGGAATGTTCAGCTTGTCAGTCAGTTCCTTTAGAAAGGATGCGATCTCAAACGTCGTTTCATAATCTTCTACCACGCACGGCCCCATAATGAACGCAAGAGGAGCGTTTTGACCTATGGACAGGTCTTGTACTTTAACGATTTTGTTCATGGCTTATCTGCATCTATCCGCTTTAGTTTAAGTTGTTATTCTCCGGAAAGTTTTAATTCATTTATTTGATCCTAAAAAATTTTATCCCGATGGCTGTGAAAAGTCAAGAAACGAAAAACTTTACCTTGATTATCATCATTATTGCTGGTAATAATTTGATCTTCTTCAGCCATGGAATCGGAAAAATAGACCGATGTAACTAGTTAAATCAAAAAGGAAAAGCTTTAATGAAAGAATACAAAGTGAACAAGACCTTTCAGGAGATAAATGAAAAGATAAAATCCGGGGAAGTGGTTGTGGTGACCGCAGAGGAGATTATTGATATCGTAAAGGAAAAGGGACCCATAGCTGCGGCAAAGCATGTGGATGTGGTGACCACCGGTACATTTGCTCCAATGTGCTCTTCGGGCGCATTTATCAATTTCGGACATTCAAAGCCTGGGATAAAGGCGTCGAAAGTCTGGCTTAATAATGTACCTGCATACGCTGGAATCGCTGCAGTCGATTGCTATATCGGGGCGACTGAGCCATGCGAGGATGATCCGCTTAACAAAGTCTATCCCGGTGAATTCAACTATGGGGGCGGGCATGTGATACAGGATCTTCTGTCTGGAGAAAAAGTTTATTTAAAGGCAAAAGGTTATGGAACAGATTGTTATCCCAACCGAATGATCGAGAAAGAAATTACCCTGCGTATGCTCCCACAGGCCATGCTGTGTAATTCAAGAAACGCCTATCAAAACTATAACTGCGCGGTAAATTTGACAAAAAAAACAGTTTATACCTATATGGGTGCCTTAAAACCAAAAGCAGCCAATGCGAACTATTGTTCGGCAGGCCAACTCAGCCCGCTTTTTAACGATCCCTATTATAGAACCATCGGTATCGGAACCAGAATTTTTCTCGGCGGCGCACAGGGATATGTTACCTGGCATGGTACTCAGCATAAGCCTTCTGCAAAGAGAACCAAAAAGGGAGTTCCCGTCTCACCGGCCGGAACGATGATGGTCATGGGCAATTTGAAGAAGATGAGTCCAAAGTGGATTATGGGGCTGAGCATACAGGGGTACGGATGTTCGCTGGCGGTGGGACTTGGGGTTCCCATCCCCATATTAAACGAAAAAATGGTTAAGTACACCGCCATATCGGATGAAGAGATATTTACCCAGGTTGTTGATTACGGGCATGATTATCCAAACGGAATTTCCAAAAGCTACGGTCAGGTGAGTTACGCGGAACTTAAAAGCGGTCACATAAAATTTAAAGGTAAAAATGTGCCCACTGCACCGCTTTCCAGCATGGTAAAGGCCCGTGAGATTGCTGAAATTTTGAAGAAAAAAATATCAACCGGGAAATTTTACCTTGGAGAGCCGCAATTTACGTTACCTTCAAGATAACGAGTCATAGATGTCTGATACCATCAGAGCGTTTATCGCCATTGAACTTCCTGAAGAAATTATCGCTTTTATTGGTAAGATTCAGCAAGATGTAAGATCATATGGATTCAAGGCGAGCTGGGTACGCCCGAAAAATATTCATCTTACCTTGAAATTTTTAGGGCCAATAAATAGGGAAGATATCAAAAAAGTCGGGGATGTCATCATTGGTACCGCATCAGAGAATATCCCCCTGTCTCTTGGTGTAAAAGGCATCGGGGTTTTCCCGGGTGTCAAACGCCCTCGAGTAATATGGACGGGTATTGCCGGCCAGACCGAAGAACTTTCAGATTTGCAGAAAACCCTGGATGGAAAACTTGAGACCGTTGGATTTCCCAAGGAAAAGAGACCGTTTAGAGGGCACCTTACAATCGCTCGGATTAAAGGAAGTATTGATGCCCGGCGGTTGATTGATGCCATGAAACAATTGGGAAAATTTGAATCAAAAAAATTTAGCGTTAATGAAATTGTTCTATTTAAAAGTGAGCTTAAGCCATCGGGGGCAAAATATACCAAGCTGATAAATGCACCATTAAACGCCAAATAAAAATAGATTCCATCACAGAATTCCCCGAGAACGCAGAGAATAATTTTTTAATTGGCTATCTTGGTGACCTCTGTGATGAAATCGATTTCCCCGAGTCCAGCAAAATTAAATCCCGGTGTATCCGGGCATGATTAAGGTTAATCCAGGTTATAAGGAGGAAATAATGAGCATTTCACCTGACAAGGAAAAAGCAGTAGAAAGCGCAATAGGTCAGATAGAGCGGCAGTTTGGCAAAGGCTCTATTATGAAACTGGGAGACAGACCTATTGCAGACGTGCCGGTCATATCGACAAGTTCAATTGCCCTTGATAAAGCGCTGGGAGTCGGCGGGCTTCCAAAAGGGAGGGTCATTGAAATCTTTGGACCGGAATCTTCAGGTAAAACAACACTTGCCCTGCATGTGGTGGCAGAATCCCAGAAACAGGGCGGCATTGCAGCATTTATCGATGCAGAGCATGCCCTTGACATAGGTTATGCCAAAAAACTGGGGGTCAATTGCGAAGAACTTCTGGTTTCCCAACCGGATACCGGAGAACAGGCTTTAGAGATTGGTGATATGCTGGTCAGGAGCGGAGCCATAGATATTATAGTTATTGATTCGGTTGCGGCTCTTGTTCCGCGGGCTGAAATAGAAGGGGAAATGGGAGATTCGCACATGGGCCTCCAGGCCAGGTTAATGTCCCAGGCTTTGAGAAAGCTGACCGGTACGATTAGCAAAACCATGACCTCGGTTATTTTTATTAACCAGATTCGTATGAAAATAGGGATTGTATTCGGAAACCCTGAGACAACCACCGGAGGCAATGCACTGAAGTTCTACTCTTCGGTAAGGCTTGATATAAGGCGAATAGGTGCGGTCAAGGATGGTCAGGAGGTTATCGGTAACCGCACCAGGGTGCGTGTGGTCAAAAACAAAATGGCACCTCCTTTTACCGATGCCGAATTTGATATTATGTACGGAGAAGGAATATCCATAATAGGTGACCTCATTGATACCGGGGTTGAGGCAGGGATCATCGAGAAAAGCGGTTCCTGGTATTCATACGATGGTGAACGAATGGGTCAGGGACGTCAAAATGTAAAGAAGTTTTTAGAAGAAAATTCAGATATTTATAACGCAATTTATGTCAAAGCAAGAGAAGCCTTTGGCTTTTCCGTCAATAAGGAAAAGAAGGAAGATACTAAGGATAAGAACTAAAGATAACCGTTCACGGCTCACAACCATCAATTATGAACCAATAAATATATAAATAAAATTACTACATGGAGTGTTATATGACAGGAAATGATATACGCAGAAAATTTCTTGAATATTTTAAAAAACATGATCACCGGATTGTAAGGAGCTCATCCCTGGTTCCTCAGGATGATCCCACGCTACTTTTTGTGAATGCCGGAATGGTCCAGTTCAAGCGCGCTTTCTTGGGGGAGGAAAACCGCGGATATCTGAGGGCGACCACTTCCCAAAAATGTGTACGTGCCGGAGGGAAACATAACGACTTGGAAAATGTGGGCTATACTGCCAGGCATCACACTTTTTTCGAAATGCTGGGTAATTTTTCATTTGGTGATTATTTCAAGGAAAAAGCACTGGAATATGGCTGGGATCTTTTAGTGAACGGATACGGGCTTCCGGAAGATAAACTGTGGGTTTCGATTTACCTGGATGATGATGAAGCCAACGATTTGTGGCAAAAACACATCGGCGTTCCGGAAGAAAGAATTGTACGATTCGGGGAGGAAGACAACTTCTGGGCTATGGGTGATACCGGGCCGTGCGGGCCATGCAGTGAAATACACCTGGATAGGGGAGAGGCATTCGGTTGCGGCAGACCTGAGTGCAAGTTAGGCTGTGAATGTGACAGATATCTTGAAATATGGAACCTGGTTTTCATGCAGTTCAACCGGGATGCCGACGGAAAAATGACACCCCTTCCGAAACCGAGCATTGACACAGGTCTGGGGTTGGAGCGTATGGTTTCCATCATTCAGGATGTACCGACAAATTATGACACAGACCTTATGATGCCCATTATGCAAAAGGCCCAGGACCTTTCCCACCATAAATTGGGAGAATCAAAAGAAGCGGATGTGGCCATAAAAGTCATTGCGGACCACAGCAGGGCGGCGGCTTTTTTGATTGGTGACGGGGTATTTCCTTCCAATGAAGGGAGAGGCTATGTGCTGCGCCGAATCATGCGAAGGGCGATCAGATATGGGAGAAATATCGGCCTGACAAAGCCCTTTCTTCATGAAACTGCGTCTGTGGTGTTTGATATCATGAAAGACGCATATCCAGAACTTAACGATGCTTCGGCTTTTATCACCAACGTGATAAAAAACGAAGAGACACGGTTTTCGGAGACTTTAGATCACGGACTGATGTTGTTAAACGATACCCTATCTGAAATAAAGGCAAAAGGCGGAAATGAGGTCCCTGGGGATATTATGTTTAAGCTGTATGACACTTACGGGTTTCCGGTGGATATCGTGAGAGATGTGGTCAGGGATGAAAAAATGACTCTGGATATGAAGGGATTTGACAAAGCCATGGATAACCAGCGCGCCATGTCCCGTTCTGTCGCTACATTTTCCGGAATTGGTGATGCGTATAAAAAACTTTCAGCGCAGGGGATAAAGATTGAATTTACCGGTTATAAAAACCACATTTATGACTCCAGGGTTCTTCTCTTGGTTGAAGACGGTAATGAAGTAAATCAGGCGTTGGCAGAAAGCAATATCGAAATTGTCACCGAAGCCACGCCTTTTTACGGAGAAGCCGGAGGGCAGGCGGGAGATACCGGAGTGATAACCGGAAAGGATCTTGAAATAAAGGTTTCCAATACCATAAAAGATCCCACCGGGTTGGTGATTCACCAGGGAAAAATCGTTTCCGGAAAGATAAAAACGGGTGAAACCGTCACCCTGAGCGTGGATAAAGATAAGCGAAAATCCACCGAATGCAGTCACACCGCTACTCATATACTCCATGCGGTCCTTCGCAAGGTCTTAGGGGATCATGTCAAACAGGCCGGTTCCCTTGTCGCTCCGGGGAGACTCCGTTTTGATTTCAGCCACTTCGCTATAATTGATCCCCGGACATTGGATAAGATTGAATCCCTGGTTAACCAACGGATACGAGAAAACATACCGGCTCACACTGAAGAGATGGATGCGGAAGAGGCATTTAAAACCGGTGCCACCGCACTTTTTGAAGAAAAATATGGTGACCGGGTCCGGGTGGTTTCCCTTGACGATTTCAGTAAGGAACTCTGTGGTGGCACCCATACCGAAAAAACCGGCAATATCGGGCTGTTTAAAATCTTAGGAGAATCAAGCGTTGCTTCAGGGGTAAGACGGATTGAGGCTTTGACCGGGAAGGCCGCCGTAGAATATGTACAGGAGAATATGAAAATTGTCCGGGATACGGCACGGCTGGTCAAAGAAAAGCCGGAAGTTATTCCAACAAGAATAGAGAAATTACTGGCCGACCAGAAAGCGCTGGTAAAAGAGATTGAAAAGCTAAAAGCACAAATGGCAGCCATATCTGCAGAAGATACCAAACAAGAGATCAAAACCATAAACGACATTCAGGTTCTGGTAAAAAAGGTTGCGGTGGATAGCCCCGCCGCATTAAGAGAGCTGGCTGACAGGTTCAAAGAGAAGATAAAGTCCGGCATTGTTGTTTTAGGAAGTGTTGCCGGCTCAAAGGTGCTCCTGATTGTGGTGGTTTCAAAGGATCTTGCTGGGCGCTACCATGCAGGCAATATTGTAAAACAGGTCGCAGCCGTGGTCGGTGGTGGAGGCGGTGGGCGGCCTGACATGGCCCAAGCCGGCGGAACCAAGCCGGAAAAACTGGATGCCGCTCTTGATAAGGCCTATGGGGTGGTTGAGACAATATCCGGGCTATAGAAGAATTTACGGCAGCTGGCGCTGTGGAAAAATCGATTTAGCCAGCAGACCGTTAATGGGTGTTTTTTTATATGTGATGTCCTGACAGCTTTTTGTATGAAGGAGGAAGAGATGTTTAAACGTATCATTGTTGCAGTCGATGGTTCTGAACATAGCAACCGTGCATTAAGCTGCGCAAAGGAACTGGCTGAACGCTTTGAAGCAAGTCTCTGGCTCGTCCATGCCTATCCCCAAACGTCGGATTTACGCAGTTATGACCAATTTGAAAAACTTGTTGCCCGGCGAAAAAAGGAAGGACAGTCTATTTTAGACCAAGCCCGTAAAATTATAGGTGAAATTAATAGTGAAATCAATGAAACGTTGCTTGAAGGACCGGAAGCAGAAGCGATTCTTTCCGTGGCTGAAATCCAAAAGATCGATTTGATTCTAATGGGTACTCGCGGGCTGGGCTCTTTCGAAGGCATACTGGTGGGGAGTGTTAGCCAAAAGGTGACCTATCATTCGTTTTGCCCGGTCATGCTTGTGCCTTAAATAAAGGGGCTTATCCAACCGTTATAAGGTAAACATTTCCATGAAAAAACCCACTTCCCGTTCCGATAAGTATGACGTCATTATTGTCGGAGGAGGCCCTGCCGGTCTGTTTGCGGCATACTATCTGTGCGAAAATTCAGATTGCCGGGTGCTGCTGATCGAAAAGGGCAAGGTTCCCGGAAAACGCCAATGCCCGATTAGCCAAACCCGGCATTGTATCAAATGTAAACCGTGCAATATCCTTTCCGGCATCGGAGGTGCCGGTCTGTTCTCAGACGGCAAACTTAATTACATCTGCAAGCTGGGAAAAACCGATTTAACGCAATTCATGTCTCTTCCGCAGGCCCGTGCAATTATTGACGAGACGGAAATGGTTTTCAACCGATTCGGCATGGATGGCCCGGTATATCCGTCCGATATGCAGGCGGCGCTAAGAATTCGCAAGCTGGCAAAGACCCACGGGATCGATTTACTTATTATCAAACAAAAACATCTGGGCAGTGACTGTCTGCCGGATCACATCACGGCCATGAGCGATTATATCAAATCGAAACAGGTGGTCATTCACACATCGGAGGAGGTCAAGGATGTGCGAGTCGACCATGAAAAGGTCAAGGGAGTCGTTACCAACCGCAAAACCTATGCCACCAACAATGTTATTCTGGCACCGGGCAGAGTGGGTGCAAGCTGGATCAGCGGTCTTGCCGAAAAACACGGAATCGGTTTGAAACAGCGTGGTATCGAAGTCGGTGTGCGGGTGGAGGTCCATAATGATATTATGCAAGATGTTTGTGACATCATTTACGATCCAACTTTTTTTATTCAGACCGCTAAATACGACGATCAAACCAGGACATTTTGTACCAATAAAGGCGGCTTTGTCACCCAGGAAAACTACAACAAGTTTGTTTGCGTCAACGGCCACGCCTATCACAACAAAAAGTCGGAAAACACCAATTTTGCCCTTTTGTCAAAGGTGGTGCTTACTGAACCGGTGACCGACAACCAGGCTTACGGCGAATCCATCGGCAGTCTGGCTTCATTAATCGGAGGTGGCAAACCGATTTTACAGCGGTTTGGTGATTTAAAACGCGGCAGGCGCAGTACCTGGAACCGGGTACACAAGGGTTACATTGAACCGAGTCTGAAGGGCGTGGTTTGCGGCGATATTGCCATGGGGCTGCCCGAACGGATTCTGACTAACATTATTGAAGGCCTGGAAAAGCTGAATCCCGTTATTCCAGGTGTTTCCAACGATGAAACCCTTTTGTATGCACCGGAAATCAAATTCTTTGCTACCCAGATTGAAACCAATGGAAACCTGGAAACCAAAATAAAGGGCATGTATGTGGCCGGAGACGGTCCCGGAGTAGCCGGAAACATCGTATCCGCCAGTGCCACCGGCCTGATTCCCGCCAAAGCGATCATCGCCGGCAGATAAATTTCCTCACCATACAGACGATACACCGATCATTTTCCCCAGCGTGGCTTTACAATTTTAAGTAATAGCGGTTCCAGGGGGTTGACATCTTTGAATTAAGTCACATAGTTAGTTGAGAGATCGGGGCGTTTTTCAATCTCTACTCAGTTCGTCCGGAGAAGCGCCCATTTGCCCGTATCCGCCTTAACAATCATTTCGGGAAACCGGCGTTCGGTCCGCCTAGGCGGACTGAGATTCAATTCGAACCAGCCCCAAGGGACAGAACCCCACGGCAGCGTTGGTCGTCTCTGCCGGTATGGATTTAACTGAGAAGATAGGGGGCGTGTACAGAGTGCCGGACTTATTTGTTAAGGCCGATACGGGCAAATGGGCGCTTCTCCGGACGAACCTCTATCAAACATTAAATCACAAACGGTTCACCAAACAGGCCATTGATAAGAAACTCCCCGATCAGTTAGTTAACAGTATACAATATAGGCATTCCATAACCAACAGAAACTATAATCATTTCGAGGAGAATTCATGAAGACCAAAAAACAAACCCATCAATTTAAAACCGAAGTTCAGCAGATGCTTAACCTTATTATCAATTCGTTATATTCTGATAAGGATATTTTTTTGCGCGAGTTGATCTCCAATGCTTCTGATGCAATTGACAAGATGAAGTTCAAGGCTCAAACCGACCCGGACATCCTGGGCGATGACGCGGAATTTAAGATCAAGCTGCGTCCAGACGGTATTGCGCAGACCTTTGAGATTTCGGATAACGGGATCGGCATGACCTATGAAGAAGTGATGGAAAATATAGGGACTATTGCCAAAAGCGGAACAGGCGATTTTTTAAAGGCTCTGGAACAGGCCCAGAGCAAGGATGCGCTCACACCGGAGTTGATCGGGCAATTCGGTGTCGGTTTTTACAGTGCTTTTATGGTGGCAGATAAAGTCACCATCATTACGCGGTCGGCTGAATCGGAAAGCGGAGTTCGCTGGGAGTCGACCGGCGACGGAGGCTTTACCGTTGAAGAGGTAAAGAAAGAAGCTCGCGGTACCACCGTTATCCTTGATTTAAAGAAAAAGAAAGATGATGAAACAGATTATACCGATCAATGGGTGGTGCGCAACATTGTCCGCCGGAATTCAGATTTTGTGGCCTATCCAATTGTCATGGATGTGGAAAAAGATGAGGACATTCCTGAAAAGGAACTCATAAAGGACAAAGATGGAAAGCCCGTGGGAAAAACCACCCGGAAAGTGATCCGCGAAGAAACATTAAACTCCATGAAGGCCATCTGGGCCCAGCCAAAAGATCAGGTGACAGACGAAGAGTATGAAGAGTTTTACAAGCATCTGTCACATGACTGGAATCCACCGTTAGAGCGGTTGCATTTAAAATTTGAAGGAACCACCGAGTACAATGCATTACTCTATATCCCTTCCAAGGCTCCCTTTGATTTGTTTCAGCTTGAGCGCAAGCACGGTATTCAGTTATACTGCAAGCGGGTCTTTATCATGGATGACTGCAAAGAGTTGATGCCGGAATATCTGCGTTTTGTTAAAGGGGTGGTGGATGCATCCGATTTAAACCTGAATGTGAGTCGTGAAATTCTACAGCATGATCGTTTGGTGGTGAACATTCGCAATAACCTGGTAAAAAAGGTACTTGAGCTGCTCGCCAAAATGGATGCTGAAAAATATGATCCATTTTACAATAAATTCGGTTCCGTTATAAAAGAAGGCATTCACACCGAACCGGGCAGGCGGGAAAAAATTGCTGCCTTGGCCCGTTACAAAACCACGAAATCAGACGGCAAATGGGTCTCACTGGATCAATATATTAAAAACATGCCGCCCGATCAAAAAGAAATTTATTTCATTACCGGAGACAATACATCCACCTTGGCCAACAGCCCCCATTTGGAGAAACTAAAGTCCAAGAATTATGAAGTCCTGCTCATGAGCGATCCGGTGGACGAATGGGTGGTGCAGTCTTTGACCGAATACGATGGTAAACCGCTCAAAAGCGCTGAAAAGGGCGATCTTGACCTTGAAAAAATCGATGACAAGCAAAAAGAGGAGTTTACTTCCCTGTTTAGCTTCATCAAAGCCCAGCTCGAATCAAAAATCAAGGAAGTCAAACCCTCTTCCAGGCTCAAGGATTCAGTGGCATGCCTTTCCGGTGAAGCATCCGACATGAGTGCCTATATGGAAAAGATCCTGAAATCATCCGGTCAGAAGCAACCGGAGGTAAAAAGAGTGCTGGAGTTAAACATGAATCACCCGGTGATGACCAAATTCAAAACCCTCTATGAAACCGAACGTAACCACTCATCTCTGAAGGATTACAGTCAATTGCTTTACGATATTGCCACCATCAGTGAAGGCGGCAAACTGGAAAATCCATCACATTTTTCAAAAACGGTCGGTGAACTAATGGTGGCTTCGCTGGATTCGGCGGGAAACTGAATCAAATAACCACAGCTTTGGACTGCCATTGACGGATTAACCCACAAAGTGAATAAATTAAACGGTTGGAGGCTAAAATGATTCTTTCATCGTCATTAATATGGTTTTTTGTCGGGGTGGCATTTTTGATTGCCGAGTTAGTATTGCCGGGGATAATTTTGATTTTTTTTGCTGCCGGCAGTTGGATGGCGGCAGTGGCTACATGGATATTTGATATTGAATTAACCAACCAAATATTAATATTTTTAGTGTCATCATTAACGCTGCTCTTTACTTTACGGAAGTACAGTTTGAAAATATTCAAAGGAAAAACCCGCGATAGTGTTGATGATCACTATACGGATTCCAAGATAGGGAAAACAGCGCTTGTTACCAAAACAATAGCTCCCAATATACCTGGTGAAATAAAAGTGATGGGGAGTTTTTGGAGAGCTATTGCGGATATGGAAATTGAAGAGGGGCGATCTGTTTTGATAGAAAGTCAACAGTCCGAGGACGGACTCACTTTTAAGGTTAAACCTGTATAAGGAGGGAAGAATGAATGAGTCATTGATTATTGTAGGTGTGTTAGCTGTTATTGTTATTGTTCTGTTAATTAAAACAGCCGTTGTGGTACCGCAACGATCGGAATTCATTGTCGAACGACTCGGCAAGTACAGCAAATCTCTTAGCGCAGGCTTCCATATTCTCATCCCTTTCCTTGATAAAGTTGCCTACAAGCGTACCCTTAAGGAAGAGGTGATGGACATCCCTTCACAGGATTGCATTACCACCGACAATGTATCTGTTTCCGTTGATGGTATTTTATATCTACAGGTAATCGACAGCAAGCTGTCCTGTTACGGAATCGATGACTATAGGGTTGCGGCAAGCCAGCTGGCCCAAACATCACTGCGTTCAGTGGTTGGCAAAATTGAACTTGACAGAACATTTGAAGAAAGGGAAAGTCTAAACCAGCAAGTTGTGTATGCAATTGATGAAGCAGCTCAGAATTGGGGAGTTAAGGTTTTGCGTTATGAGATTAAGGATATCACTCCGCCGAAAACTGTAATGGATGCAATGGAAAAACAGATGAAAGCTGAGCGAGAGAAACGTGCGGCCATTGCAACGTCAGAAGGTGATAGACAATCCCGCATAAACCGTGCCGAAGGGTTAAAGAAAGAAGCAATCGAGGTATCAGAAGGTGAGAAACAAAGGCGTATAAATGAAGCGGAAGGACAGGCAAAGGAAATCGAAGTCGTTGCCCAGGCAACGGCCGAGGGTATTAAGAAAATTGCTGAATCGTTAAGTCTGGCCGGCGGTGAAACAGCTGCGAATTTAAGGGTCGCTGAAAAATATATCGCCGAGTTCGGAAAACTGGCCCAAGAAAATAATACCATGATCATCCCCGCAAACATGGGGGATGTTTCAGCGATGGTTGCAACGGTGATGTCTGTGCTCGGACAGGCAAAACAAGGAAGTGAAACCCAGGCTGTGTGAGGCTATTTTTAACGCCAGGGACCCTGCCGAGGCAAGGTCCCTGGCGGTTATTCCCGCTCAAAGTCCGTGATCTTTGTTTTAAGAGTGGAAAATATTTTTCCGCAGAATTTAAATTTCCTTATCTTTACCGGTTTTTGATAATTGCTTCAATATGTTCTCAAGTTTTTGCAGTTCTCTTCCATATCCTGCCCAGTCTCCTTTCCGCAGGTAATCCTTGGCATTGTTGTAGTATTTCAGGGCCAGGGCTCCAAGATCAGATATCTTCCCTGTTTCGGGTATGATTGGGGATACCTCTCTTTTATGGGTGGACACGGCTCCTAAAACCTGGCTCAATGCGGCTTCAAGTGTTTCCTCCATGGCAACCCGATTGCCTATGGCTGCAATCACCCTTTTTAGTTCGGGCAGGGCTGCAGTTCTTGCAATCTCCTTTGCAGGTTGTCTTCCCTGTTGTCTCCGGCCAGCTGATTGGCCCTGAGCTGAAGCAGAGGTTTGTTGCTCCTCTTGTTTTGCTTCCAAATAAATAGGCTCTACATAGATGAAAGAGTCGCCCACCGGGATGGCTAAAAGATTACCCCTGATGACCCTGGATCCACGCTGGCCCCAGAGGCTGAGTTCACGAGATATTTCCGTTTGTTGATCGATTCTGGCCTCAATCTGCATGGGACCGTATGCAAGTTTATCTTTGGAAAGTTTATAAACCAGAAGGTTGCCGTAGTGGGGAAGGTCGCTTCTGGCTGCCAGCCAGCCAATCATGTTGTCCTTCTTGGAAGGGGTATAGGGGAGCATCAAAAGAAATTCCTCTTTATCCTCTTTTGGCAGTTTTACGATGATATAGTAAGGTTTCATCTTCTGCCGGTTGTCACCGTACATCTCATACGGAGGTTCCCACAGGTCTTCCTGATTGTAAAATACCTGGGCATCCTGCATGTGGTAGGTGGCATATGTGTTTACCTGGATATCAAATAGATCATAGGGGTACCGGATGTGTTTTTTCAGGTCTGCGGGCATCTCATCAAAGGGCTTAAACAGAGCGGGAAATATCTTGGAGTAGGTCTTGAGAATGGGATCTTTCTCGTCAATCATGTAGTATGCCACATTCCCGTTATAGGCATCTATGATCACCTTAACGGAATTTCTTATGTAGTTGATCCTCCTGTTCATGAAAGGACTCTTTAACCGTTTGGAATAGGGATACATGTTGGAGATGGTATAAGCGTCCTGAATCCAGAAGAGCTTCCCTCCAGAGATCACCATGTACGGATCGGTATCGTATGCAAGGAACGGGGCGATGGCTTGCACCCTCCGGCGGATGCGGCGATTGAACATGATCCTGCTTTCAGGTCCCAGATATGTGGTGAGCAGTATCTGCGGATCCATAAATTCAATGGCAAAGAGGAGCCTTCTCATAAAGGAATTGATGGGAACACCGCCTTTTCCCTGGTAAGTGGCATAAACGTTCTTGTCTCCTTTGGGAAAATCGAACTCCTTGGCACTTGTTTTTGTCAGGACATATTCATTTGTTTTTTCACCATAATAAATTTCGGGGCGGTCTATGTTCAGATTCACGCCAACAGATGGGGGGAGGTCTTTAATCATGAGTTGCGGAAGGCCTTCCGGGGTGACTTTGTTGACAGGGCTCATGGCCAGTCCGTAGCCATGGGTGTAAATCAGGTGCATGTTGACCCAGGTCTTTGCCTGGGGTGGAAGCTGGTCTACCACCAGTTCCCGTGCGGCCAGCATAACCTGACGATATTGTTGGTTAATCAGATAACGGTCAACGTCCACATTGTTAAAATCGTAGTATAGCCTGATGGATTGAATTTGTTTGTAGGTTTGAAGTAGAGGTCTTTCGTCCCATATCCTGATGTTCTGAATGGTGGCATCATGATCTTTAATTTCTTCAGAGCTCAGGCTGTCATTGACCTCAAAATCGACCTCTTTAATATGGTTCAGGTTGTACGCCTTACGGGTATAATCAATGTTATAGGAGATGAAGGGTGATTCTTTAGCCAACTCATTGGGTTTAACCACAATTTTTTGCACCAGTACCGGAAGACCACCGGCCAGGATTAAAATAACGCCCAACCATATTATGCCGCTGATAACGAGCATCTTCATCCTTGGTTTGAATACGTTATATATGATAAACAGAACCCATAGAAAAGATATCACCATCAAAGCCTTGTAAACCGGGATCTTGACGTGGATATCCGTGTAGCTGGCCCCAAAGGCGGGGCCTTGGGTGGAATAGAGAAGACCATAGATCTTTAGATAAAAGCCCCAGGCGATAAGCAGGACCACGATCGCACCGAGCACCAGAAGGTGTTTAACGACCTTCGGCGAAATTTTAATTTTGGGTATACCGGTGGGTTTGTTTTCTGTCAGAAGAAATTCACCGATGATCTGAAGCCCGCCGTTTTTTAAATACCAGACGGCGGTCACAAGTCCGGCAAACAGAAACAGGACAAGCAACTCTTCCTGGGCAAACATATAAAAAGGAAGCGAGAACACATAGAAGCCGATATCTTTGTTAAATAAAGGATCATTGAGGCCGAAGGGTTGCTGGTTTAGATAACTAAGTACCATGTTCCAGCTAGCAGAGCCGCTTGACGCAATAACAAAACTAACGATTAGAATGGCGGCCAGGATAATCGTGTTCAAGGTTTTGCCGGATAGAGGCATTCCAGCGATTTCTGTGGGTCCCTGCACGCTCACAGGATGAAAACACTGTGCAGTGTAAAGATTGACGGACAGCATAATGATTAAAAGAAGCCAGATTATTGTGGCAAGCCCGAATTTACCCAGCACCATGGTCCAGAATACGGGGGCGAAGTTAAGATTTTGAAACCATAACCAGTTGGGATATATAGAGATAACCGCCCATAGCAGGACCAGTGGCAGAAGGCCTAGTAAGATCGTTATATTCTTCATTTTCATAATGTTAGACTCCAAGGTATAAGGTTGGCAAAAAAGCATCAAAGATTTATCTGGGAGGCGATAATAGGACTTAGCAATATATAATGCAAGTGTTAAAACAGAGAGTGTTTTTAAAAAGTCTTACATGGAGGTCAAGGTCGGGATTACTGGGTCTTTCTTTCACAAACGTTATTTAACGAATTATCACAAATCATTAGACTTAAACAACTTACTGGTATATAAACTGAGCGGTCGGGGAGTTTTTCAATCTCTACTCAGTTGGTCCGGGGAAGCGCCCATTGGCCCGTATCAGACTTAACAATCATTTCGAGAAACTGGCGTACGGTCCGCCTGAGGTGAACTGAGATTCGATTTGTACCAGCCCCAAGGGACAGAACCCCACGGAAGCGTTGATCGTCTCTGCCTGTATGGGTTTTACTGAGAAGATAGGGGGCGTGTACAGATGTCGGACTTATTTGTTAAGTCTGATACGGGCCAATGGGCGCTTCCTCGGACCAACCATTCACAATCATTAAAACGCAAACTGTTCACAAAAAAGGCTATTGATAAGAAACTTCCCGACACCTCATATAAACTTGTTAAGCCGGGACGAGACCAAAGCCGCACCCGGATATTTTATAAGGGAGGAGATGGTGTCTATTCGTTCATTTGTCTTTTATACTGTCCTGTTGATCATGTTGCTGACCGGCTGTTTTGGTCCCTGTAAAGTCCCGTTGGAAGTGCTCAAATATGAATCATCTCCAACCAGAAACAAAAATCTCATTGTCTTTCTGCGTGGGATGGGCGGTACCCTGAATTGTGTTTTTGACGGCCATCAATGCTTCGAGAAGGAAGGATTCGTCGAAGCCGTTCGGATAAGGGGGCTTGGCTATGATATGGTCGCACCCAATGCCCATTTTGGCTACTATAACGATCGCACTCTCATGACCCGGATAGAAGAGGATATTATTCAGCCGGCAAAGGCAAACAAATATGAAAAAATCTGGCTGGTGGGGGCATCCATGGGAGGGCTTGGATCAATGCTATACTTGAAAGAACACACGGAAAATATAGACGGCGTTCTTCTGCTTGGACCTTTTTTAGGCGAAAAATTTATTATTGATGAAATATACTCCGCCGGTGGGATAGATCAATGGGAACCGGGAGATTACGATGAACAAGACGACTGGCAGCGCATGCTCTGGCACTGGTTGAAAGAATACAACCGGCCCGGCAACATTCATCCACCGATATATCTGGGCATCGGGAAAGAGGATTTTTATTATCGGGCCCAAAAGCTGCTGGCATCCTCCCTTTCTTCCGGGCATGTAATCGAAGTAAATGGAAAGCATCGTTTTTCAACCTTTAAACGCATTTGGGATATCTTTCTTGATAGACAGATACTGAAATAATAAACAGTTTAGACGATACTGTTTCTAATCAATATTCTGTGATCCAAGAGATGATAGACAAACCGACCATAAAACGATAGCACATAAAAAAAGCCGATAGAGGATTTCTTTTAATAGTTATTGAGATTCAAGTGAAATACTGGAGGGATAATATGTCTTTGCAAAAACTAAATGATGCCTTACAACTGGAATTGGACGGCCTGTATAAAACCGGAAGTGCAAAAGGCAAGGAAATGGTGATCACCGGAGTAAAACCTGCCGACGATAATAAAGGTCCAAGATATTATGTGGAAGGCGAGGGAGACAAAGAGTTTCTGAAAATGAACGCTAACTCTTATCTGGGGATGTCGCTGCGAAAAGATGTAATCGAAGAGGAGGAAAAAGCAGCCAAGAAATTCGGTGTCGGCCCCGGTGCCGTTCGTTTCATAAGCGGCACGTATAAAGCGCATACCGTGTTGGAAGAGAGGCTGGCAAAATTCCACCAACGGGAAGCGGGTATGATATTTTCCTCGGCTTATGTGACCAGTTTGGGTGTGCTGTTTCCGCTTATAACCAAGGATACCGTGTTAATAAGCGATGAGCTGAATCATAACTGTATCATTATTGCGATTCGGCTTTCCAGGCCGGCGGTCAAAGGCATATACCGGCACAATGATATGAGTGACTTTGAAAAAAAAATTTCCCAAAATATCGGGAAAGGCAAACGGGTCATTGCGATTACAGATGGCATTTTCAGCATGAGGGGCGATCATGCTCCTTTGGATAAATTTGTACGGATTTGCCAAAAGTACAACGATAAATTTGAAGAGGGGATTATTTCCATTATAGACGATTCTCACGGTGTCGGCGCTTTTGGAAAGACCGGAAGAGGAACGGAAGAATACTGCGGCACCACGGTAGATATCGTTATCGGTACGCTGGGTAAGAGTTTTGGCGTGAACGGTGGATACGTGGTGGCCTCAAAGCAAATTATTGAGTATCTTCGGGAAAAGGCGCCCATGTATATTTACTCAAACCCGATTACAGTTTCAGAAGCCTCGGCCGCTCTTAAGGCGCTAGAAATTCTCGACAGTACGGAGGGGCTTAAAATTTTGGAGCATCTTCGCAATATGACCAAGAGGTTTGAAAACGGCCTGAAAGAAGCGGGCTATGAAACCATTGAAGGAGAACATCCGGTGGTCCCCATCATGGTCCGGGATACAAAAAAGACATCCCGACTGGTAGAATGTTTGATTGAAAACGGAATACTGGCCACCGGGTTGAATTACCCGGTCGTTCCCAAAGGTGATGAAGAAATCAGAATCCAGATTTCAGCCAGTCATACCAAATATGATATCGACTATGCCATTGGGGTATTGAAGAAGTTCAAAGCGAAACAATAGACCAGCCAACGGTGTGTAAAGAAAAATACCTGGGTTTAAATTTATTATAGCTTGCAAAATTGTCCGACCCCTATGGCCGGTCAGGGGTTTGGCCGATTGAAATCACACCCCTTTCAACACATCAATCATGGTAAACACCTTTCCCGCAGCTCCTTCTCCTATTTTGTTAGACAGGTAAAGGACGGCATCAAGGGTGCCCTGGGCATAGATGTCCCTGCCGTTCACGTTATGGGTGAATTGGAAACGGACGGTTTGGTCTTGGGAAACAAGAGTGTAGGTGTGCCAGCCGTGTCCGGCCAGATACTTTTGGGGAATGCCCCAAACCGTTTGCTGGGTTTCAGGATTACGTTCCTTGATGATATCGTCTTCTGAATAAGGGGTTCCCAACGCATTAAAATAACCGGTCATGGCCCTGGCCGTGCCGCTTGTATCTGCTTTCCCTTTTTGGTGACTTTCCTTAATGGAAAGTGAATATCCTTTGAAAAGATCGGGGAATGTGTTTGATGCATACTCCATCATGGCCTGAAATCCGACGATCTGTTTGGCCATATTGGGAGCAATGACAGCGGCAATTGACGATGAGTTTACCGTATCTTCAAGCAGCTTTCGGTCACCACCCGTTGTTCCCATAACAAAAGGGAGGGCGATTTTGCAGTAAAATTCGGCATTGCGGTTAACGGCGGTTGGATGGGTGTAATCGATGCTGATAAAAGATGTGTATTGCTCCAATACCTCAGTTATTTTTTTTTCGCGTAGTTCCGGCCTGATGAGTTGTACCACGGATGTTTCTACCTCATGTTCGGCAATCGTTATTTCAGGGCCGGTGAGTGAATACGGAATAAGTTGGAGTTTGGGGTCGGACAGGACATGCTTTGCCACCGCCTGTGCCATATTTCCCGGAATACCGTTTACCATTACTTTGATTGGGTTCATTTTAAACCTCCTTAAAGCTTTTTAAAATGGGACACGGATGAATACGGATTACACAGATATATTTTTTTATTTATCGGAAAAAGGAAGTTCAAGCATGACTTCAATCTGGGAAATTCCATACAAATGTGTGTCCTAATTTCAAAGGGTTGGTGTATCATTTATATTTTCTTAACCATTGATGTTAGCTTTGGCAATTTAGGGTTGCCAATTGAAAAAAGATTCTTTTTTAAAGTTTCAACCGCTTTGGGGATATAGTTGGCAAAATAGGCTTTATGTTTGACTTGGCTGAGATATCCAAAAGCACCCAGTATCTGGAGGTTTCGCGTCAGCGAGCAATATTTGAAACAACTGCGAAATGTGTCGGTATCAAAATCAACACGAGATATCAGCTTTTCAAGACAATACTCAAGGAGTCGATTTTGAATAGAGCAGGGGAGACTTACATATGGATCGATAAGGAGTGATGCAAGATCATACTCGATGGGTCCCAGACGTCCCCCCTGAAAATCGATAAAATAGCAATTTTCATTTTTTACCATAACGTTGCGTGACTGCAAATCTCTGTGCATAAAACCATTATATGATGAGACAAGCGCGTGGTCGGCCAGGAGTGAAAACTCATCTGTTAGATCTTCAAAATTTGCATGGATACCAAGGTATCCGGTTAAAAATGCTTCGACAAAGTAACGGCATTCCTTTTGCATGATTAGGTTTTTATCATAAATGTCAGACTGATATGTCCAAGACAAATCAAAACCGGTCGAACCTGACACAGACAGGTCAATCAAATGGTTTATCACCGATTTATAAAGGGAAAAGATGACTTTCGGGTTTTCTGCTTTTTGGACCAGTGCTTGAAGGTTTATATCTCCCAAGTCTTCCACAAAAACCAGGCCGGAAAATGTATCGTACAGATGTATGTTTGGAACCGGTAGGTTCGCCTTATGCAGGTGACGGCCTATGGCGGCAAAAGAGTCCACTTCGCATGCCTCATTGCTTTCCCTGATGCCGTGATCTGCCATGACCAGTGATTTGCTTCCCGCAGTCAGTCGATACCACTTTCTCTCAGAGCCGTCACCTTTCAATTTCGTTTGCTTAATTTTGTGGGGCCGGTTGGGGGGAAATGCCCTTTTAAACGCTTCAGGCGCCATTATATCAAAAACCGCCTGCTGATAACCGGCTGGTGTCCCGATATCCTGCCAGTAGTCTTTTGCTGATATGAACCCTTTTATTTTTTTGCCCAGGGATATCATCTTTTTATAGGCGTCAATGATGCTGGAAAAAACATGGTCCGGTATGAAATCAAAAACCTCGGGATCAATCACCTGAATACCGGTAAAAGTCATAAGATCTCTGGATGGTGTAGAAGATTCCTTTGCAAAATCGATGATAAATCCGTTTTTATTGAGTGAAACAGAGTTGAAGAAATGGTTATCACAAAGAACCAGGGTGACCGGATATGTATGATTTAAATGATAGTCATATACCTTTTTAAGATCAATATCGGTCACAATATCACTGTTAACCACCATAAATGGTTGGTTACCGACAAAATCGATTACATTTTTTATGCCCCCGCCCGTTCCAAGAATTGCCGGCTCGTAGCGTGTATAAATGGGTATGCTGTATTCTATTTTCCTGATAAATGATTCAACCTTTTGATGCAGATGATGGGTATTGATGATAATTGCGGTTGATCCCGCATGCATCAGTTTGCGTATGATAATATCGAGCAAGGGTTGTCCGGCAACCGGAAACAGAGGTTTGGGTGTTTTTTCGGTATAGGGGAGAAGCCGCGTACCCATTCCGGCGGCCAGTATCATAGATTTCATAGTTACAGATGATTCATATATTGTTGCAGTACATCGGCATAGTAATCAATTTGTTCATTATCATCGGAGCCTTTGACTCTATGAGTGGTGAAAAATTCGATGGCGTTTTGATAGGTGACTTTTGAAAGGGCTTCCTTCCGTTCGATTACCCTGCTTTTATACATACGATTTCCACTTGCCTCGATTTTTTTCAGGCGTTCTTTAGCATTTATTGCATTTTTAGGATGTTGCATGAGAAAGTTTAATACAATCAGGTACGACTCAAAATAGGTTTTGAGGAAATTGGAATAAAGTTTCAATTTCCTGAAACCGGCCGAGGTCAAATGATAGGTATCCGGTAAGGTCTGATGGGGCACGAGCATGGCGTCATCAATAAATGTCTTGATGCTTTTTCGCACGAAGTATTCCGGTGTCAGGTTAATATCGTAGGCGAATTCGTTCTTGAAGAATTCCTGGAGAAAAGCATACCCGGAGTGAAGCTCTGAGGCGGAAAATTGAAATGCATCCATTTTAAGGATTTCAATTGCAGTAAAGGCGGCCGGTATAAAAAAGGCGATGCAGTTGTTTTTATAATATTCAAGTCCCGGTCTCTTGTTTTCATTGATCACATATTCGGTTTCTAAATAGCGATTTTCATTTTCCTTTGAAATCGGTTCAATGAATTTACTTTGGACATAGGAATCAAGAGCATGCCCGACAGCATGGCCGTGATCTTGAACAAGGGTATCGGCCAATCTGGCATCTTGGGTATGAAGGTAATTGATATATGTTTCCACATTCGATTTTAAGGCATTATAAGAAAATTTCTTAGACGGGTAGTTTAAAATAGCACTCGCCACAAGACCGTACGAAGTCACCACCGTCACCTCGTTTATGGAGTTAATTATCCGGTGTCCCAGATTTCGGCAGAACGCATTCTTTTCTTTGGATTTCATATCGTTAAGCGAAGAACCGGATTGTGATAAAAGGTCATTTAACGAGATGGGATCGTGAAACTGAATGTATATTTTTCCATACCGATTTTTTAGAAACTTTCTTGCCTTGATCACCTGCAGGAAATTTTCCTTTTCCTTTTGTCTTCCTTCGAGTTCATCAATATACGCGGTCTCTTCAATCACACGGTCATATCCGATGTAGATCGGTACAAATATCATATCCTCGCAGGCTTTGTTTTTATATGCATCAAGTAAAATGGATAAAAGCCCCAGCTTGGGCATGATTAGCTTACCTGTGCGGCTTCGGCCGCCTTCGATAAAGAATTCGATGTTAAAACCTTCCTGGAGCAGTTTATGGATATACTCGGCAAACACTCTGGCATAGAGTACGGCTCCCCTGAAAGTTCGCCTGATAAAAAAAGCACCCCCACCACGAAAAAGAGGACCCATGGGCCAGAATGAAAGGTTTTTTCCTGCAGCAATGTGCGGGCATGGCATGTTACTGTGATACAGAAAATATGACAGAATCAGGTAGTCAATATGGCTTTTGTGATTAGGGATGAGTATCAGCGGCCCTTTTTGGGACATGGTCTTTATCCTGGCCAGGTCATCCGTATTCACGATGACATCTTCAAACATGGTTCTTAGAAACCAACCGACGATAACTTCTGCGATTTTAATTAAGCCTGGGCTGTATTTGGCCGCAATTTCATCAAGATATGCATCAGCCTTCCGGCGAACTTCGCGCAAGGGAATATGTCGGGATTTGGAATGACTTGCCATGAATTGTTGAAAACGATCGTTTGTCAGGATGCTTTCTTTCAATTCTTCGCTCGATTTCAGAACCGGCCCGGTGATGCTACGGCGATGGCGATTGAATTGAACCAGAAGACTGCGTCTCAAGGATAAAGACTGGTGATCAATGTCCCGGTCTTGGTTTTGTGGGTTTTTAAGAAATTGTATCAGGTTTACCGGTTCGGATGTTTCTACAAAGACTTTACCCGGGCTCCTAAAAAGAGTTGCCAGACGTCTGATTTTTCCGGGTTTATCTTCAGGTCCGAAGAGAATGTCGGTAATTGTCGGTTGTGATCGATGGGGATTTTTGCCAAAGAACATCAATTGTGGAACAATATATATGGGGCGGTCGATCGATTTTTGCATTTCGATAAGATATTGGACGGGATCTGTCTTTGCTTTGACAAAGCGGCGGTAAAAACCTTTTTTTTCAACTATGGATAAAAAACCGGTACGACCGCTTATTAATTCGCTTTTTATGTACCCGCTGTTATAAGGATCGGGCCATGCCATGTTTTTAAAAAAGAAATCAAAGTGCGCCAGCAGTATTTTAAATATTCGGGCAACCGGTTGCCACAGGATAACCTTGTAGTCAAAACCAATTTCAGGATAAGGCAGGCCGTAAAGCTTGTAGCGGGTATGATAAAAAAGATAGTCGAATTTACTTTTATGTTTGGTTGCATAAACAATAATGGCATCTTCGGGGATTTCCTCAATGGCGGAAGACTGGTTCTTTCTCACTTTTACCCCGGAGAAAAAAAGTTTAAGTATGGAGGATGAAAAGCCGGAATTACCCGGAAAGAAACAGCTAAAGTGGTTGTCTGTTCCTTCTAAAATATGATTGATTCGCTCTCTTAATTTCATAATGATTAACTTGTGTTTGGTGTCTGTTTGAAATCAGAGTATTGATTTTTTCCATCACAGAGTCAGTTTCGAAATTGGACATTCTGAAATTGGCTCTCATTTTATTTGGCTTATGAAGCTATCAAACTACTGCCCTGTTTGCAATATTTTCTTTATTTCCCCTGCGCAATTTGACTTGTATTAGAAAATGTGCTGTGTTAACTACCAAATGTCCCGGTTCCTAACAAAACCATATGTGCCCACTTCGATGTCAAAGAATACAGTAATATATAATTATATTAAGTAGATAAAATTATAAACTCCGTACCTCTGAAGCAATTTCGACTTTTTACCAATGCAGCGAATTATCGGCTTGAAAAAATGGTGGTCAGGTCTTAATTTATCACTTCTAACGCACTAAAAAACGAAAAAACAAAGGAGGGTGATATAAATGAAAACGTTAATTGGTGGCGCTGTGGCAGCGGCATTGGGTCTGATCGGGCTGGTGATCTGGTGGGGATCGTTTTTAATGGTTTTAAAAGGAACCATACCGATCATGCTTTTGTTAGGGGGTGGTCTAGCCATATATCTTGGGCTTGATGAGCTCAAAGACTCGTGGAAAGAAGAAGCTGCTGATACCGATTCAGTTGAACAGGGCGAGGATGTCCAAAAATACAAAAAAGAAATCAATGATCTGAAAGAAGAAATAGAGACGCTAAAAAAAGATTAGGGATTGAAGAGCGTCCATTGAGGACTTGAGGAGCACCACCGCGTGGCTTAAAGAGATACCTTCTGCTGCATGCTTCAAGTAAAGCGCTCATCGAGCAAAGCGCTCTTCCATCAATCACCTATGTTCTCCCTTTTTTTTGCTTTACACGGTGCCTTCTCAAGGCGAGGAGGGGTATTTTTATAGCGTTACTTTTTTATGTTGTTTTTTATCGCTGAAGTTGCCAGAAAATCCGCCCGTTCATTCTCCGCATGACCGGCATGGCCTTTCACCTTGATCAGTTTTAAGTCTTTGAATTTTACTATGGTATCTCTGATAGCCTTTACAAGGTCCGGATTCCTTTTTGCTTTCCAACCTAAAGAGAGTACCCCGTGTGCATAACTGCTGTCAGTGAAAATTCTCACCGGTATATCGGTCTTTTTCAGCTCTGCAAGTCCTATCTTTATGGCTTTAAGCTCTGCAATATTATTGGTGGCAATACCGATATATTTTGATATTTCCTTTTGGTGTTCGCCATACTTCAGCAGTACACCCACTCCGGAGGGGCCCGGATTTCCGGCGGAAGCGCCGTCTGTAAAGATGCAAACCGCACCAGGTGGGATGGGTGCTTCAAAGGGTTTACTTTTGCCCTTTATTTTTGCAGCCGGTTTTTTTTCGCCTGTTTTTTGGGTGGGTTTGCTATCCAGGGGTCTGACGTTTTGTTGGTGAACCCAGTACTGGTAATCTTGTTTAATCTGGTATTTTATCAGTACCTTACCACTTTTAACTATCGGCTTTTTTGATTCGTCCGTCGCCACCCAAACCTTATTTTGCTTAAACCACATCCGCTTCCATCCGGCTTCATTTATATTGGCTTCATGCATTTATAATCCTTTTTTGTCGTAATTACTCAGCCTGTCCATCTGAGCAGCTCTCCTATTTATACAGATGAAACTTCCTGCTCACCTTTTTAAAATCATCAAGTTTATTCTTCCACGATTTTTCTATTTTATCTAATTGATCAAGGCGTTCGACACCAAGGCGGATATCTCTGTCCCCAATGATAAGGTCGATTGGCTTTTTGTGGTACTCATATTCGTAAGGCGGGTGAGCGAATTCAAACCGGTCCTGGTGGCAGGCAATAACCGCCTGAAGAAGCCTTAACGTGGTGATATAAGGTCTGTATTTGTTCGGATTGGTGATGTGAAGCTGGAAACCTGCACATGATTGATTTTTCCATTTGTTGGATGTGGGTTCAAAAAAGGTTTGTCTGAGAAATCCACCCGGAACTTTATTTCCCTTAAGCGTTGTAAGAACACTTTCTGTATCGATAAATGGGGCACCGAAAAGTTCAAAGGGCTGGGTTGTTCCTCTTCCTTCGGAGATGTTGGTTCCCTCCCATAGTACCTGACCTGGATACACCATGGCGGAAACCGGTGTGGGAAGATTGGGGGAGGGAGGAATCCAGGGAAGGCCCGTGTGGGTAAAATACATGGCTCGGTTCCATTGTTTCATTGGGATGACTTCCAGGTCGCATCCGATACCGAAATGGCTGTTAAATAAAAGTGCCAGTTCACCGATGGTTAATCCGTGGCGCATGGGTATGGGATATCGACCGACAAAGGAGGCATAATCCATGGATAAGCAATTGCCTTCAACCGTCATACCGTTAATCGGATTTGGCCGATCCAAAACAATCACTTTTTTGTCGAAGCTTTTTGCAGCTTCCAGACAATAAGACAGGGTATAAATAAAGGTATACACACGGGTACCCGCATCCTGCAGGTCAACGATAAGAACGTCTATCGGTTCAAGCATTTTTGGGGTGGGTTTTCGTGTTTTCCCATATAAACTAAAGACAGGAACCTTTGATATCGGGTCGGTTATATCGACGGATTCGATCATGTTATCCTGCTTTTCAGCAAAGAAGCCGTGCTGGGGTGAATACAACGCTTTCAACTGTCCGGGAAAGCGAATATTGATGAGATCGCGTGCATGGGACAGTTGCCTGTCCACCGATGCCGGATTGCTTAAAAGCCCCAGCCGTTTTCCCCGAATCCATTTGGGAGATGTTTTAATAAACCTTTCGAGTCCGATTTGTACGGTATCCATTTTTATCTTCCTGAAAGCCGACAAGTGGTGGATGGTATTGTAAAAAGCTCCATCTACTGATTTGCAGCTGTTTTCAACCATCCGGCATCCGACGGGTATTTCCTTATCTATAAAAAATAACCGTGCCTTGAATAGAGAACTTTATAGTTGACCCACGGTGATACGTTTCACCGGACCATTGGTAATTAAAGGAAAACGAAATCTATTTACAAGCACTACGGTAGAGTCAATTTAGGACAGTATAAACCAGTTGAACAATATAAATCAAGAGATCAAGTTCGGCAGACGCATCTTAGCTATAATAGATAGATAAATTGCCTGGCGGTGTTATAATATTCTACACGCATGCGGGTAAAATGTCGAGAATGATCTGCTGGATTACATCTTTAACCTGAGGTCATTCCTGGATTTTTTCATTGACAAATAGCCACTATTTTTGTTCATTAGTGTCCGGTTAAAATTTTATAAAAGCTTCTAACTAATTAATATAATACGATTTAGTGACGATATCAAGAGGGATCGATTTGAAATCAGCTTATTAGGCCTGATATTCCTTT